>JBKOUP010000060.1:0-11485 GCA_046723495.1 Acidobacteriota bacterium | reverse complement strand
GTCATGACCAGCGCGTGAGCAATGTCAACTGTCACTTCAGCCACGTTGTGTGCTCTACCCGATTCGGTAAGGTCATTCCGTACCTGACGGAACAGCTTGAGCGCATCGAGATAGCGGCTTTGCGCAAGAAAAACGAGACCTAGCTGCCATCGTGCCTTTGCGAGATTGCTCAGCATGCCGCGTCTAGATGCAATCTCAATCGTGTCGGTGAGATATCGGGCAGCAGACGTAAGGTCACCGAGCTCGCGATAACACGCAGCGATATTCTCAAGCAAACCTGCTCGTTCTTCCTCGACGATATTTTCGAACTCCAGAGTGTGATAGATCGGAAGGGCCTCCCTCTCCCGATGCAGCATATAAAGCGCAATTGCTTCTGTTCGTCGCGCTGCTACAACCTTCGAACGCGATCCATAGCTAGAAAACAATTCGGCCGCCGCGTGCGCCGTGGGCAGGGCTTCGCCAAATCTTGCCTGCTCCGCGCAAATCAACGCAAACACCACCGCCGACCGCGCGTCGTCGAACTCCGAGTATCCGCATTCCCTGAACGCCGCTCGCGACCGCTCCACCGCCAACACCGCTTGGTTGTAGGACCCGGTGAAGTACAGCGCATAGGCGTGCTCACGCCACGCATGACCGCGAAGCCGAAGCACCGTCGATCGGCCGTAGCGGTCGGCAGAGAGGCCCTCTGCGACTTCGGCGGCAAGCAGCGTGAGCTCCAGCGCGTCGGGAGGCAACGTTTCGATCGCGCGGTAGGATGCATTGATCATCTTCCGCACCATCCCTGCCGTCCGCCACTCCGGGTGGGCGTGCAAGGTGGGGGCCCACGCCTCGCGCGGCTGGGCGAGCAGGGCGTGGACGAACGATTCCGCGGCCGCGTCTTCGCTGCGCATGTCGCGCTGCGCGTCCTGCAGGAAGGCCAGCACATTCGCGTTCGGCTCGGGGGAGATCTCCGTCCTGTCCCATACTTCGGGGGACTTCAGGCAGTCGGCGAGCTCGCGCACCGACGCGAGCGTCTTGCTGCACGTCGTGCACGCGGCGAGGTGGGGGTCGCGGCGCAGCGTCTCCTCGCCGGACTCCAGCAGGGCGATCAGCACTTCTTCGTCGTAGTGCGACTCCGTCCTCATCGCTTCATCCCGGTGATCGTCAGGTAGATCTCGCGGACGCGTTTCAGGCAGTTGTGGATCAGCTTCTCCGCGTAGCGGTTCGTCGTCTCCATTTCGCGAGCCACGTCGCCGGCGGAGCGGCCCTCGAAGTAATGCAGGTACAGCGTCTGGCGGCAGCGGGGCTGCAGATATTCGAGGGCCTGGTGCACCGTCAGCTTCTGCACCTCGCGGTCGGCCACCCCGTTCGACATCGGATCGCAGCGCTCGCCGTAATCCTCGGGGAGCGGCTCCGTGCGGCCCTGGGCGCGCCAGTAATGGCGGCTGGCGTTGCACATCGCCGCCACCAGCCAGGCCTTGGCGTTCTCGATCTTCGTTCCCGCCTGCAGGAACGAGAGGAACACTTCCTGGATCAGATTCTCGGCCTCGCACTCCGGGATGCGGAACTTCTTGCAGCCCACCGAGAGCAGCAGCATGCGGAACTCGACGTACATCACGCCTACGTCGACCTCGGCCGGCGCAGCAGGAGCCGACTTCGCCGACTCGTCGGCGTTTGCCGGGGAGATTACTTCCAGTGTGTTTTGTTCCAGCACCGGCGGCCTGCGTTTTCGTTAATTATGGATGAGACCTGGCACACGATACCACGAAAATCAGTTACGGCGAAGTTCCTTCTTTCGGACTGCCTCCCGCCCTGCGGTGATGCTATTCTGCGCGGTCGCGTTTCGCGGAAAGGAAGTCGATGGATTCTCAACAGATTGCGAACAGCGTCGACGAGGTGTGGAGCTCCTCCGTCGTCGCCACCTTGCAGCGCTACATCACCATCCCCAACCAGTCGCCGCTCTTCGATCCCGACTGGCGGCGCCACGGCTACATGCATCAGGCCGTCGACCTAGCCAAGCGCTGGGTCGAGCAGCAGCGCATCCCCGGCCTCACCATCGAGAAGCACGAGATCGACGACCGCACGCCCGTGCTCTTTCTCGAGATCGAAGGCGATCCGTCCTCGACCGTGCTCATGTACGGACATCTCGACAAACAGCCGGCCATGGTCGGATGGGAGGAAGGGCTCGGCCCGTGGACGCCGGTCCTCCGCGACGGCCGCCTCTACGGCCGCGGCGGCGCCGACGACGGCTACGCCATCTTCGCCGCCGTCTCCTCCATCCGCGCCCTCAAGCAGCAGAACATTGCTCACTCGCGCATCGTCGTCATCATCGAATGCTGCGAGGAAAGCGGCTCCATCGACCTCCCCGCGTACATCGAGCTTCTCGAGTCGCGCATCGGCACGCCGCGCCTCGTCGTCTGCCTCGACAGCGGCTGCGGCAATTACGAGCAGCTGTGGATGACGACGTCGCTGCGCGGCTCGATGGTCGGCAACCTCAACGTCGATGTCTTGACCGAGGGCGTGCACTCCGGCGACGCCAGCGGCATCGTGCCGGAGAGCTTCCGCATCGTGCGCATCCTTCTCGACCGGCTCGAGGACGCGAAGAGCGGCGAGATCGTGCCGGAGTGGCTCCACGTCGACGTCCCGCCGCTCCGCCTCCAGGAAGCCCGCGACACGGCCCGCATCCTCGGCGACGAGGTCTGGAACAAGTTCCCGTTCCTCCCCGGGATGATCCCGGTAACGAAGGATCCGTTCGAGCTCCTCGTCAACCGGACGTGGAAGCCGGCCCTGGCCATCACCGGTCAGGCAGGACTTCCGGATCTCCTGCAAAGCGGCAACGTTCTGCGGCCAACGACGTCGATCAAGCTCTCCCTGCGCATCCCGCCGACGCTCGACGCCACGAACCTCGAGGCCCGGCTGAAGGATCTCCTCGAGAGCGATCCCCCGTACGGCGCGCACGTCGAATTCGAGACCGAGAAGGGCGCGGCCGGCTGGAGCGCGCCGGAGCTCGCGCCGTGGCTCGAGGAGTCGGTCGAGCGCGCTTCGCGCACCTACTTCGGCAAGGGAGCGATGACGTGGGGCGAGGGCGGCTCGATCCCCTTCATGGGCATGCTCGGCGCGCGCTTCCCCAGCGCCCAGTTCCTCGTCACCGGCGTTCTCGGACCGCACAGCAACGCGCACGGGCCGAACGAGTTCCTGCACATCCAGACGGCGAAGAACGTCACCGCCTGCGTTGCGCAGGTGCTGAGCGACGAGCGCAACAGCGCCTAGGCGTGCCCGCCGGCGTACTTCTTTTCTCCCGCTTCGATGCGGATCGGCAAGCGATTCTGCGGCGGCGGGAGGGGGCACGTCGCGTACGGCGTGAACGCGCACGGCGGGTTGTAGGCGCGGTTGAAGTCGACGATCGTCTTCCCGTCGACCGGCGGCGATGCGTAGAGATAGCGCGCTGCGCCGTAGGTCTCGTGGCCGGCGGTCTGGTCCTTGAAGATGACGAAGAGGTCCTTCTCCCCCTGCTCGAGAATCGGGTCGAGGCGGTACTCCTTCCCGTCGAGCGTGAAGACGAGCGCGCCGGGCGAGGTCTCGTCCGACGTCATGCCGAGGACGTTCGTGATGGGGATCTTCTTCGGCGGATTGTAGGGCTCGAAGCGGGCCTCCACGCGATACTTCTCGTCCGGCGGGAAGTAGTCGAGGCCTTTGAAGCCGAGGCGGGCCGCGGACTGCGTATCCTTCGCCCGGATGGCGAACTTGTCGTTGCGCTTGATGGCCTGCATCGACCGCGTGCCGGCCTTGATGATCGTCGGCCCGTTCGGGTTCGTGTCGTCGGCGAGCGGCGTCGCCGCCGTCACCGGCTTCCCGCCGATCGTCAGCTCCGGATTCGGCTTTACGCTGACGACGCCGTTGGCCAGCGTGAAGCGCACCGGCAGCGGCGGCGTCCCGGCGATCGTCACGTCGTTCGCCCCCGGCTGCAGCCAGTGCAGGCCGACCAGCGTCAGCCAGCTGCTCTCGCTGGTGAGGCGGGTACGGCGCTCGGCGCGCCATTTCATCTCGTCCTGGGCGAAGTGGTCATGCTTGCAGGCGATGAATGCGAGAAAGGCGAAGAGCAGGCAGCGTTTCACGTGCGGTAGGATAGCCGGACCGATGGTTTCGAACTGTAGCGGACGTGTGTCCAAGCGGTGTGAGCAAAGTCGCGCCGTTCCGCAGCGAGGAGCGTGAGCCGGTGATCGCGCTGTGGAGCGAAGAGCGCAAATTGCTCGCGGCCATCCGCGGCGGCGACCGCGGCGCCGCGGAAGAGCTCGTCGAGCGGACATACTCGGCGGTCTTCGCTTCGTTGTACCGGCTGTGCGGCGATCACGACCTCGCCGCGGACTTGACGCAGGAGACGTTTCAGAAAGCGTGGGCGGCGCTGCCGAACTTCGACGGCCGCTCGCAACTATTCACGTGGCTATACCGAATCGCCTACACGACATTCCTGAACTACGTGCGCAGGCCGCGGCGGATGACGTCGCTCGACGAGCCGGACGCGCCGGAGATGCCCGACCATGCGCCGGGCGTCGACGAGCTGCTGAGCAACGCCGAAGAGGCCGAGCGGCTGCGGGCGGCGGTGCTGAGGCTGCCGGACGACCTGCGCTTCACCGTGACCGCGCATTTCTGGGGCGGCCTGGCCGTGAAGGAGATCGCGAAGATCGAAGAGATCACCACCGTGGCCATTCGCAAGCGGCTGCACAAGGCGCTCTCGATTTTGGAGACGTCGCTCGATGAGGAACAACCATCATGAGTCCGAACCGGAAAGCTGATCTGCAGCGGAAGCTGGCCATGGCGCCGATCCCGAAGCCGCCGGCCGGCCTCGCCGAGCGGATCAAGAGCGAGATTCCGCAACACCTCCTCGTCGACGTGCGCAAGGAGCGCGAGCGGCTGTCGAAGTCGGTCGTCTTCAACCTGCGCGTGGCCGCGTCGATCCTGCTCCTCATCGGCTCGGCGTACCTCGCGTTGCACATGCTGACGCGCGTGGAGATGGAGCGGACGACGAAGGAGCTGCCGTCGAACGTCGTCGTGGCGCCGAAGCAGGCGGCGCCGCCGGCCGCGCCGGCGCGCGTGGCCGAGGCCGCGCCGCAGCCGGCGGAAGTACCGCGGGCGTTGCCGGAAGTGAAAGAACAGAAGAAAACGCAAGTGGCCGACGCGTACACACGGCGGCGCGACGAGCGCGAAGAGCGGCAAGCGCCGTTGACCGTTGGCGCTGCTCCCCCTCCGCCGCCTGCGCCGGTGCCGCCACCGGAGCAGCCTGTGATCGCCGCGCAGCGGCCTGCGGTGCAGGCGGACGAAGTCGTGGCCGGCGCCGCCGCGCCGCGCGCGGCCGCGAAGGTCTCGGGAGGCTTGATGTCCGAAGCCAACGCCGCGCCGCTCGCGCTGAAGCCGGCGACGCTGTTCGACATCGCCACCGGCGGCGACGCGCTGATTCAGCGCTTCGCCGCGCCGGCCGTGCCGCCGGGCGCGCTGCGCCTCGACGCGGAGACGGTCATGCTCGACGGCACGCCGCTGCTGCGCGTCTCCGTCGATGCGCCTTCGGGACAGCTGCCGGTGGCCGCCGACGCGAAGCTCGACATCGCCTTCGACGAGGACGCTGTCGTCGCGCACCGCGCGCTCGCCGGCACGACGACGTCGACGGCCTCGGCCATCCCGCCCCGCACCTCCGTCACCGCGCTCTTTACCTTCGAGCCGAAGCCCGGCCTCGGCCGCCGCGCGACGATCGCCACCGTCACGCTGCGCTATCGCTCCGTCGACGACGGGCAGGAGCACGTCGTCACGCGCAAGGTCCGCGGCGTCGGCGGTTGGGAATCGTCGTCGAAGCGGATGAAGAGCACCGCTCTGGCCGCGGCGCTGGCGGAATCGCTGGCGTCGCCGTCATCGATCGCGGAGAAGGCGCGCGCGGCGGGATTGGATGAGCTCGCGACGAGAGCGAAAGCGGCGCGGGTCGTGCCGGCAACGCCGCCGCAGTGATCAGCGGCGCTTGCCGCCGCCGAAGTTGCGCACCGACTGGAAATGCACGTCGAAGTAATTCGCCGCGGCGCGCAGCGCGCGCGAGACCGCCCAGGCATCCTTCGACGGCACCCCTTCGAGAGCCTTGCGCATCTGCTCGGGGAGCTTCATGCGGCAGCTGCGGCAGAGCGCGGCACCGATGGTCTTGTTCAGGTCGCAACGCGGGCAGTACGGCTTCTTCGCCAATCCCTGCACCTGTTCCTTGCTGAAGGTCATCTTCGTTGCTCTCCCAACGATTATCGCACCTGTTACGGACGCCGGCCCCAGAACGTTGTGTGCGCGTTAAAATTCGCGCCCATGGGTGAACGCGTCGACTTTCCGTCCAACGGCCACACCTGCCAGGGCTACCTGGCGGGGCGCGGGCCGGCCATCGTCGTCATTCAGGAATGGTGGGGCCTCGTGCCGCACATCGAGGACCTCGTGGAGCGCTTCGCGAAGGAAGGATTCGTGGCCATCGCACCCGACCTCTACCACGGCAAGACCACGAAATCGCCCGACGAAGCGGGCAAGATGCTGATGGAGCTCGACGCCGAGCGCGCCGAGCGCGAGATCGCCGGTGCCGGCGAGTTCCTGCTCACGCGCGCCGAGTGCACGTCGAAGACGTACGGCGTCGTCGGCTTCTGCATGGGCGGCGCCCTGGCGCAGTACACGGCCACGAAGGAGAACGGCGACGTCGGCGCCGCGGTCAGCTTCTACGGCGGCTTCAAGAAAGTGCAGAGCGACTGGAACAACCTCACCGCGCCGATCCTGCTGATCTACGGCGAGAAGGACCAGGGCGTGCCGGCGTCGCAGGGGCGCGAGCTCGGGCAGACGCTGAAGGACCTCGGCAAGAGCGCGGAGGTCGTCGTCTATCCGAACGCGAACCACGCGTTCTTCAACGACACGCGCAAAGAGGTCTACAACGCCGACGCCGCGAAGGACGCGTGGCGGCGAACGCTGGAGCTCTTCCGGGCCCACGTTCGTTGATCCGCATCGCCCTTTTCGTCGCCCTCCTGGCCGTCTGCGCCAGCGGCTTTGTCTCGCCGCCGATCGCGCTCGCACTCGGCCTGGCGCTGGCGCTGACCCTCGGCCATCCGTTCCCGCAGTACAACTCGAAAGCGACGAAGATCCTCCTGCAGCTTTCCGTGATCGGCCTCGGCTTCGGGATGAACCTGCAGAGCGTCGTGGCGGCCGGGAAGCGCGGCGTGGTCTGGACCGCGGCGACGATCGTCCTCACCCTCCTCCTCGGCTACGCGGCCGGGCGCGCCCTGCGCGTCGAGCACACCACCGCGCATCTCATTGCCTCCGGCACCGCGATCTGCGGCGGCAGCGCCATCGCCGCGGTCGGCCCGGTCGTCGGCGCCAGCGACGAGGCCATGTCCGTCTCCCTCGGCACGATCTTCATCCTCAACTCCATCGCGCTGTTTCTCTTTCCGCCGATCGGCCACGCCCTCGGACTGACGCAAACGCAGTTCGGGGTTTGGGCGGCCATCGCCATCCACGACACGAGCTCCGTCGTCGGCGCGGCGGCGAAGTACGGAACGGAGGCGCTGAAGATCGCCACCGTGGTCAAGCTCACGCGCGCGCTCTGGATCGTGCCGCTGACCATCGGCACCGCGCTGGCGTTCCGCAGAAAATCGACGCGCATCGTCATCCCCTGGTTCATCGGCGGCTTCGTCCTCGCTTCGGTCGCGCGCACGTACGCGCCGCAGCTCGACCACGTCGTGCCCGTCGCGCGCATCGGGCTCACCGTGACGCTCTTCCTCATCGGCGCCGGCCTCTCCCGGCAAAGCCTGCGCAAGGTCGGCGCGCGGCCGCTGCTCCTCGGCGTGCTGCTGTGGATCGTGATTTCCGCGGCCTCGCTCCTCGTCTTAGTACAATCCAGCTGATGGCCGCCCCTTCGCTGCAGGGCAGTCTCGACTCGTTCAAGCTGCCGGAAGTCCTCACGTTCCTCAGCACGGCGCGCAAGACCGGCACGCTGGCCGTGGAGAGCGCGAGCTGGAGATCGTCGATCTACTTCGACACCGGCGCGCTCGTCTACGCGACGTCGAACCAGGCCTCCCTCCGCCTCGGCGAGCTGCTGCTGCGCAAGAAGCGGATCACCTCCGAGCAGTTCCAGCAGATCGACACCTTCATCCAGAGCGACGGCGGCCGCTTCGGGCAGATCGCCGTGCAGCAGGGCGTGCTCACCGAGGAGCAGCTCCACGACTTTCTGAAAATCCAGGTCTCGGAAATCCTCTTCGACGCCTTCGTCTGGAAGGACGGCTCCTTCAACTTCACCGACGAGATGGCCCTGCCGCCGTACGCGACGACGATCTCCGTCGACCTCACGAACCTGATCATGGAAGGAGCGAGGCGCATCGAGGAGTGGGAGCAGTGCATGCACCTGCTGCCCGACAGCAGCGCCGTCTTCCGCGTCGTGTCGAGCCCCGAGGCGGAGAAGATCACGCTGTCGCTCGACGAGTGGAAGGTCCTCTTCCTCATCAACGGGCAGCGCACCCTCGACGACCTCTGCCGCGAGAGCGACGATTCCTTCCACGTCTACCGCGTCGTCTACGGCCTGCTCTCGAACAAGCTGATCGAGGAGGTGGAGAAGCCGCCGTTCGATCTCGAGAGCGGCAAGCTGCCGGCGATCGAGGCGCCGGAGGACACATTCAAGCAGTCGCCGGCGAACTTCGGCGCGGAGTCGACGGTGCGCGAGCGCGGCGACGACACGAACCTGCTGATCTCCGCGGAGGCGCGCCTGTCGTACGCCGACGTCATCTCCCCTGTCGTGGCCCGTCTGACGTTCGCCAACGGCGACGCCGCCGGCACGGTGATCCCGCTGACGGAGAACGAGTACCGCATCGGCCGCCAGCGCGACAACGAGATCCAGCTCGGCGACCTCGGCATCTCCGGACATCACGCCCGGATCTACCGCGGGCCGGAGGCCTACGTCGTCGAGGATCTGAAGAGCCGCAACGGGACATGGCTGAACGGCGCGCGCGTCTACCACTCCACGCTGACGGACGGCGACACGCTGCGCCTGGGCGAGACGGAGCTCAAGTACCAGGTGCTTTTCGGTGCTCCACCCGCACCGTCGTTTTGATCCCGCCCCGCACGTAGAAGTCGCCCTCCACCTCGATGAAGCGCGGGTCGAGCGCGGCGATGAGGTCGTCGGCGATGCGGTTCGTCACCGCCTCGTGGAACGCTCCCTCGTCGCGGTACGACCAGAGGTAGAGCTTGAGCGACTTCAGCTCGACGCAGAGCGCGTCGGGGACGTAGCGGATGCGGATGGTGGCGAAGTCGGGCTGCCCGGTCATCGGGCAGAGGCAGGTGAACTCGGGGGCCTCGAAGTCGATCTCGTAGTCGCGCGCCGGCGCGGGGTTGGGAAAGGTCTCGAGGTTCTTGGAGGGCTTCGTCGGCATCACTTCTTCACGGGGGTGGCGGCCATCAACTTCTGGTTCAGCTCCTTGATGCGCTCCTGGAGCTGGGTGATCTTCGCCTGGGCATCGGCGCGCAGGCGCTCGGCGTCGGCGCGGAGGCGGGCGATCTCCTCATCCTTCTGCGATTGGCCGGCCTGTTGCTGCGCGGTCTGCTGCGACCGCCACTCCAGGTCATGGCGGAGGTTCTCGATCTGCTCGTCCTTGTCGGCCAGGCGCGTGCGCCACTGCACTTCCTGCTCTTCGTAGAGGCGCTTGATGTCCATCAGCTCCGTGATCTGCGAGAAATCGGAATAGCTCGGGGCCATCTCTCCTCCCTGGCGGACGCGCTCCTCGATCTGCGGGAAGAGCTTGCGCAGCTTCAGCGAAAGGTCGTCGGAATCGCTGGAGAGAGCCATGGCGTCTTCGTACGAGATCTTCTGGTGGACGAGCAGCGCGATGAGCGACTGGTTCATCGACTGCATGCGATAGAGGCCGACCGACGACTCCATCTCCTCGAGGATGTCCTTGGTCAGCCCCTCTTCGATCAGCTTGGCGATGCGCGGCGAGTTCTTCATGATCTCGACCGCGGCGGTCATCGTCCCCTCGCGGGTCTTGATGAGCTTGAGCGAGATGATGCCGCGCAGGACCAACGACAGCTGCGAGCGGATCTGCTTGTGCTGGTCGGGCGGAAAGGCGTCGATGACGCGGTCGATCGTCTGCGCGGCGTTGTTCGTGTGCAGCGTGGAGTAGACGAGGTGCCCGGTCTCCGCGGCGGTGAGAACGGTCTGCATCGTCTCCACGTCGCGCATCTCCCCGACCATGATCACGTCGGGATCCTGGCGCAGCGAATTCTTCAGGGCCTCGCGGAAGCTCGGCGTGTCGGTGCCGACCTCGCGCTGGGAGATGGCCGCGTTCCGGTCCATGAAGAGGAACTCGATGGGGTCCTCGATCGTGACGATGTGCAGCGGCTCGCTCTCGGAAATGTACGAGATCATCGCCGCCAGCGTGGTCGACTTGCCCGAGCCGGTCGGCCCGGTGACGAGGACGAGGCCGTCGGGGATGTCGGTGAGGTCCTTGATCGCCAGCGGCAGCTCGAGCTGGTCGATGCTCTGGATCTGGATGGGAATGCGCCGGAAGACCGCGCCGACCGTGCCGCGCTGCATATAAAGGTTGGCCCGGAAGCGGGCCACGCCGGGCACGCCGTAACCGAAGTCGACGGAGAGGTTGGCGTCGAAGCGCTCCCGCTGGGCGCGGTTGAGGATCGGCAGGAGCATCTTCTCCAGGTCGCCCGGCTTGAGCGGCTCGGCCTTGAGCGGAATCAGCTTCCCCTGCACGCGGATCAGCGGCGGCCGCATCGGTTTCAGATGGAGATCGGACGCGTGCTGCCCCGCCATGAAGGTGAGGAGCTGGTTCAGCGTGTACGAGGGCTGCTCTGTCGCAGCCGGCGGCGCTGCCGGGACCGTCATTGCCCTGATTCTACCGTCTCATGATCGAATCGATGATCATGAGAAACGCCTCCTGCTGTTTGGCTTCCGTTTTGTTGACCACGGCGATGGTCTCGCCGATGCGGAAGCGCTGGTGCAGCTCGTCGGCGGAATGCGAGGAGGTGACGATGATCCGCCGCGGCGAGAGGCCCTTCTGCCGGGCGTAGTCGACGAACTTCTTCCCGTCCATGCCGGGCATCTCGAGGTCGACGATGAGCAAGTCGATGGTGGCGTCGATCTTCGGCAGGGCATCGTAGGGATGGTTGTAGGCCTCGACGCTGACGCGGTCGGGATAGCGCTCCAGGATGAAGTTCGACCAGAGGTCGCCATAGGCCGGAGAGTCGTCGACGATGACGACGCGCTTGCGCTGCGGGACGCTGCTCATGTGCGAAGGTCGAACTTTACGACGCCTCCCACCACCGTTGCCACCGGGCGGCCGGTGAGGGCCTCGCCGATGAAGGGGGAGTTCGAGGCCTTGGAGTGGAACGTGTTGGTGACTTGGTAACGAGCCTTGAGGTCGAGGAGGGTGACGTCGCCGAGGGCGCCGCGCTGCAGCGTGCCGCCGGGGAGATTGAAAATGCGCGCCGGGCTGCACGACAGCAGGTC
>JBKOUP010000217.1:0-3789 GCA_046723495.1 Acidobacteriota bacterium | reverse complement strand
GCGACGGGGTGATCACCGATCTGCCGGAAGAAGCCGTGAAATGGAGGTCTTAGGTCTTGGCTCTTAGGTCTTAGGGGGATGTCAGCGCTAAGCCTAGAAGCTGATACACTTCGCCGCATCCACGACAGCACCGCGGGAGGGGGCGGACAATGAAGACCTGGGAATACAAGATCATCAACGTCCGGTCGGAGAATTACTCGATGGATCCGCGCCGCGCCGAAGAGCTCAACCGCCTCGGCGACGAAGGATGGGAGCTGGTCAGCATCACCTCGATCAACTTCAAGACCGGCGCGACCGACCACATCGGGATGGTGTTCAAGCGCGAGAAGGCGTCGTAACTACACGCCAATTTCGTCCGCGATCTCCAGCAGCGCCTCCTTCACGAACGCGATGTGCTCCTCCAAATCGACGCCGAGCTCCTCGGCGCCATGGTAGATGTCGTCGCGGCTGACGCTGCGCGCGAAGGCCTTGTCCTTCAGCTTCTTCTTCACCGACGCCGGCTTCACGTCCATCAGCTTCTTCGACGGCTGCACCAGCGCGCAGGCGACGATGAAGCCGCAGAGCTCGTCGCAGGCGAAGAGGGCCTTGGCCATCATCGTGTCGCGGGCCACGCCGGTGTACGGCGCGTGGCCCATGATGGCGCGGCGCAGCTCCTCGTCGAAGCCGTGTTCCTCGAGGATCTTCGAGCCGACGTAGGGATGCTGATCGGCGTTCGGGTAGGCCTCGTAGTCGAAGTCGTGCAGCATCCCGCAGATGCCCCAGCGCACCGGGTCCTCGTCCGGCGCGTATTTGCGGGCGCACGCCTTCATGGCCTGCTCCACGGCGAGGGCGTGCTTCCGCAGCGAATCGGTCTTCGTGTACTCGTGCAGCAGGGCGAGGGCGTCGTCGCGCGTTTTCACGACGGAGATGATATGGGCACCGGCGGGCGGTTCACATCAACAGGTCGGCGTAGGCGGCGGGTCGATCTGCACCCAGATCGAGCCATTCCACTGATAGAAGGTATCGGAATGGCCGCTGCAGGTGCACGGATCCACCTCGACCTCCTTGAACACGCCGCTCAACTGGCCGCTGGAGGTGTAACTTTCGTCGCAACCGTCCAACTCCCAGCCGTTTGTGTTCAGCGCACAGTCGAAGTATTCGGTGTAGATGACGTGGCAGCGTAGGGCGTGGGCCTTGGGAACGAAGCTGGTCGAGACCATCAGCAACAACAGACCGAGTGAGAAACGAGCGAGCTTTAGCATCGAGTCCTTCCTTATTCACCGACGGCGACGATTCTACACGGAATTATTGCATTTCGGCGATATCAATCGTAGCGGACCTGCCAATTTGATAGGGTTCACGCCTGATGACCGAGCGCCCCTTCGTCATTCTCATCGTCCTCGACGGCTTCGGCTGCCGCCGCGAGACCGAGTACAACGCCATCGCCGCCGCCGAGAAGCCGCGCTTCGACGAGCTCTTCCGCGACTGCCCGTGGACGACGCTCGAAGCTTCAGGCGCCGCCGTCGGACTCCCGAAGGGACAGATGGGAAACTCCGAGGTCGGGCACCTGAACATCGGCGCGGGGCGCGTCGTCGATCAGGACATCGTGCGCATCAGCAAGGCCCTTCCCGAGCTCGACAAGAATCCGGTGCTGATCGAGGCGGTGAAGCGCGGCCGGCCGATGCACTTCTGCGGCCTCCTCTCCGACGGCGGCGTGCACTCGCTGCAGGAGCATCTGCAGGGGCTGATCGCGGCGTCGAAGACACTCGGGGCGAAGGAGATCTACGTCCACGCCATCCTCGACGGGCGCGACACGCCGCCGAAGTCCGCCGAAAAATATCTCGCCCAGCAGGATCATCTGTCGACCGTCATCGGCCGCTACTACACGATGGACCGCGACAAGCGCTGGGAGCGCGTGCAGCGCGGCATCGACCTGATGACGCAGGGCGTGGGCGTGCAGACGAAGGATCCGCTGGCGACGCTGCGCCGCTTCTACGATGAAGGCGTGACCGACGAGTTCATGGAGCCGATCGCCGTGCTCACCGCCGAGGGCGCGCATCGCGGGCGCGTCGAAGAGGGCGACACCCTCGTCTTCTTCAACTTCCGCGCGGACCGCATGCGCCAGATCGTCTCGAAGATGAAGGACGTCGCCTACGTCGTGACGATGAACCGCTATCAGCAGGACTGGACGTTTCCGGTCCTCTTCCCGCCGGTCGCGGTGAAGAACCACCTCGGCGAGGTGCTGTCGCACGCCGGGCTGAAGCAGCTGCGCATCGCCGAGACGGAGAAGTACGCGCACGTGACCTTCTTCTTCAACGGCGGCAGCGACACGGTCTCGCCCGGCGAGGAGCGCGTGCTCATCCCCTCGCCAAAGGTGGCCACCTACGACCTGAAGCCGGAGATGTCGGTGTTCGAGCTGGCAGATCGCGTCGTCGAGGAGATGCCGAAGTTCGACGTCGTCATCCTCAACATCGCCAACCCCGACATGGTCGGCCACACCGGCGTGATGAAGGCGGCGGTGGAGGCGGTCCATGACACGGACGTGGCCGTCGATCGCATTTTGCGCGCGGTCGACGAGCGCGGCGGGATCGCGTTGATCACGGCCGACCATGGCAACTGCGAGCTGATGTTCGACGCCGCCACGGGGCAGCCGCACACGGCGCACACGACGAACCCGGTGCCGCTGATTCTCGTCGACCGGAAGAAGCGCTTCGATGGCCTTCGTCGCGGTGCGCTCGAGAACGTCGCGCCGACGATGCTCGAGATTTTGGGGATCGAGAAGCCGGCGGAGATGACGGCGGAAAGTCTGCTGTGATCGATCAGCTCGTCCTCGTCCGGCACGGCGAGACCGTGCACAACGCCGCCGGCATCGCCCAGGGGTGGAACGACAGCGCGCTCTCCGACCGTGGCGCGCAGCAGGTGCTCCGCCTCGCCGAGCGCATTGCCCGGCTGAAGCCGACGGCGCTCTTCAGCTCGCCGCTCTCGCGCGCGCGGGCGACGGCGCAGGCCATCGCCGACGCCACCGGCCTGGAAATCCTCACCCTCGACGACCTCCGCGAGATGAACTACGGCGGATGGGAGGGGAAGTCGTTCCTCGACGTCCGCCGCGACGACGAGGCCATCTATCGCCGCTGGATCGACGACCCCGACTGCCCCTGCCCCGGCGGCGAGTCCCACAACGACCTGCGGACGCGGATGGAGCGCGCCTTCCGTGCCATCGAGGCCAGCGCGAACGGGCAGCCGCTGCGCGCCGCCGTCGTCTCGCACGGGACGGCCATCCGCGTCGCCGTCACGGCCCTGCTCGGCGTCCCCACGATGACGTCGCGCTTCTTCGCCCAGGACAACGCGGCCATGAACCTGTTCGTGCGCCGCGGCGATCGGTTGGTTTTGAAAGTTTGGAACGATTCGAGCCACTGCGAGGAAACCAGAAACCAGAAACCAGAAACCAGAACCTAGCAGCGCACCCCTCTGGTTTCTGGTTTCTGGTTTCTGGTTTAAAAAACATGATTCTCGAACAAATCACGCAGCAGCTAAGCGAAACATTGGCGTCTAGGGTCCTCGCCCTCTTCGGCCACGCCGCGGACCGCATCGTCCTGCAGGCCCCGCCGAAGCTGGCCATGGGCGACCTGGCCACGCCCGTCGCGCTGGAGCTGGCTAAGGCGCTGCGGCGCAAGCCGCGCGAGATCGCCCATGTTCAGTTTCGGCGGCGCCTGAAGAATCACGCGCTCGATGGGATGTCCGAAAAGCGCGAGGGTCCGGCTCTTCAGCGTGTCGGTCAGCTGCTCAACGATCTGTTCGAGGATCATGACT
>JBKOUP010000296.1:0-2795 GCA_046723495.1 Acidobacteriota bacterium | reverse complement strand
GGCGGGTCACGGGAGGGCGCATGACGTCGCCGCTCTTGCCGACGGCGACGTCGTGATCGTGGCGGGTGGCGGCGTTCACCGTGTCGAGCTCGAGGAGGTGCAGCTCGCGCGCTTTCTTCCGGTCGACGACGTGCTGGTCGATCGACTTCGTCTCCCACGCCGTCCGTTTCGGCCGCATCAGTCCCATCTCGGTCTCGTAGTTTTTCAGTTCGTGGATCACCATCCCCCAGCGGCAGAGGCGCCCGACGTCGTCGTACGCGGTGGGGCGGTCGACCAGCTCCAGCATCGATGGCGCACGGCCGGTGAGGATGGCGAAGAGCAATCGCATCGAGAACGGATCGGAGTACCGGCGGATCGACCGCCGGAAAAACCAGGCCGTCTCCGCCGCCATCCGCCGCAGCGACTTCTTCTCGCCGTGCTGCGTGATCCAGAGCGGCGCGTTGATGTCCGACGTGTATGGCGACTGCGGGTAATGAAAATCCTTCGTCAGCCAACCCTTGCGCGTCGTGTGCTTGCCGGGCGTCACGCCGGCGACGACGGGGATCGGCAGCGTCTTCAGCAGGGAAAGGTCATACGACGGCCAGGAGATCACGTCGCGGACGATGCCGACGATCAGCGTCGCCGCCGCGACCATGAGCCCCGGGTCGGGCGTGAAGTCGACGGTGATCTCGATCCGGTTGCTGCGCGGGCGGACGCCGACGCCGGTCGAGCGCCGGTTCCCGGCCACGACCATCACCGGCACGGGAAGGATGTAGGCGAGCAGCAGGGCCAGCTTCCTGATGTTGCGATTGCGGTTCTGCTCGGCCGGACGGATCTCATAGGAAATGTTGTAGTGCGTGCTGTAGGCCTTGAGGCGGACCGTGTGCCCTTCGCGCTTTCCCCAGCGCGTGAGCTGGTCGCGGACGAAGCCGATCTGCTCCCACAGGTTGCGGACCATGCGGGCCGTGCTGTGCGGGGCGAGCTCGATCACCGGCGTGACGACCTCGATCACGCCGCGGTCGAAGTAGACGGCGCCGCCGGTCGGGATGTGCGACGACGTCTTCTCGCGCTCGAGCAGCGGCGCGTCGATGAAGGCCCGCGGGTGCTTCCAGTAGGTCTCGGGGTTGATCTCCACCTCGTCGAGCCAGACGTTGAACTCCGACTCCATGCCGATGACCGGCATCGCCAGCCACGTCCGTTGGGGCCTGCGGCTGTTGCCGATCTCCTCTTTCCAGTCGGGCACAGGCATAGGTGGGGGAACTACTGCAGAGGTCAGTGAAGCAAACGGCAGGCCGTTATTCGTTGCCTGTTGAGCCCGCCGGAATAGCCGCGCGCCGCTCCCGCCGCCGCCGCTCCTCGAAGGCGAAGCGCGGCTTGTTTTCCTGCGGCATCTCCATGCGATCCTCGCTGATCTCCCGCGGGATCACGGTGATGTAGCCGAGGTCGATGTGGACGTGGTCGTCGGCAGTCTTTCCCGTGACGTGGCCGTACGGCAGCACCGTCACGTCGTCGGAAAGTTCTTCCGCGAGGTCGTTGTAGCGCTCGATCAGTTCCTTCGTCTTCAGGATGTTCGTGCCGATGCGGTAGACGTCGGCGGCCGTGCCCCACATGTGCGGCGTGGCGTGCTGCGACATCTTGTGCGACGGCGAGCGGTAGCCGCCGTTGACGGCGATGTGCACCGAGGCTCCGGCGGCGGCGCGGAACTGCTCGAGATAAAAGGCCAGCACGCGCACGGCGCACGGCAGGTAGCGCGGGAAGTCTTGCAGCGCAGGTGCTTCCTTGAGGTCGACGACGAGGAACTCGTTGATGCTGAAATGCGGCGTGAGGCCGACGCTCATGGCCTCCTCGTGCGAGGCGATCTCGTAGAAGTAGCGCGGCAGGCGGTGCCGGCGTCCCTGCTCGTCGCGGACCATGTCCGCCGGGCGGAGCAGGGCCCGCAGTTCGTCGTCGAGGTCGAAGGCGTCGACGACTTTCAGCCGCTGGTGGTTATTGCTCATAGGTCAGGTGCGACAAGGTATTGAAGATGTCGCGCGAGACGTCGGCGACGGCCGTGCCGCGGCCCGTCTCCGCCGGGAACTGCGTCAGGACCACGAGGACGTACGGCTCGCGCCCCTCGAGAAAGATGATGCCGGCGTCGTGGTGGACCGTGGAGATGTTCCCGGTCTTGTGGGCGACGCGCGCGGCTTTCGGCAGCCCGGCGGGGATGCCGCTGCGGTACTGCTGCTCGAGCAGGATGCTCAGCATCTCGTCGCTGCACGGGGCCTTGCGGTCGGCGATGGTGCGGAGGAGCTGGAGCAGACCGTTCGCGGTGACCTCGTTGTTGAGCCCCGCGTTGAACGCGGCCTGGTCCTCGACGCCGCGAAGGATCTTGACGCCGCCGATGTCGAGCTCGTCGAGGGCCTGCTGGACGTTGGCGATGCCGACGATGTCGACGAGGAGGTTGGTGGCCAGGTTGCTCGACTTGGTGATCATCCAGAACGCCAGCTCGCGCACGGAGAGGGTCTTGCCGAGGTGGCCGTAGACGTCGGGATCGGCGTCGCGGCCGAGGTCGAGCATGAACGGCTCGCTGTTGATGATCGAGGTGAAGCGGTTGCGGATGTGCACCTGCGCGTCGAGGGTGAGGTCGCCGCGCTCGACCTCGCGCATCACGCCGAGGAGGACGGCCAGCTTCATCGTGGAGGCGGCGTGGAAGTAGTGATCGGCGTTGTACGACCACTGGATGGTCGTCTCGCCGTCGTAGAAGGAGATGCCGAGGTTGTCCAGCTCGTGCTCCTGCCTGATCTTGAGCACGTTGCGATAGAGCGAGACTTCGGCTG
>JBKOUP010000184.1:0-9387 GCA_046723495.1 Acidobacteriota bacterium | reverse complement strand
CATAAACTCGCCTATCATTGCGGCGTAGTCGTTTTGCTACCGTATAGCTGATCGGCCAGCGCTCTCGTAGCGTCAGCAACTGAGTAATTCGGATGGCGCAACCGCACACCGGCGATTGCAAACTGGTGTGTGAGATCGCTCAGCTCTAACGCCATCACAAATCGGCGTATAGGGGTCGCTTGTCTATAGAGCTCTTCGTGAAGAGCAGCGGCGGCAGCGGAAGTGTCGCGCGACAACATGACCGCCGTTACGATATCACACTCAAATGATATGAATGAATCTTAACGGAGGAAGCGATGTGCGGCCGCCGGGCCAACAGCCCGGCGACCTTTTGTCAGCTTGTGAGATTCGTTAGCCGATCCGTGCCATTGCTTTGTGACGTTACGGTGCAAAGAGGCGCCGGGCAGCTTTTAGACTGCACTGCTGGTGAGCATGGTAGGCCTGTGCTGCAGCTTCGCGCGTATCGCTCGCGCGGGCATGTGCCTCGATTGCAGCCGTGAGGGTATACGCCTCCGGCGCCATGAGCCCGGTTGTCAGAAGCAGCGGCTTGGAACCTGCCTTTGAGAGGAGTGGCTCGAAGTATTGCTTACTTGCACACGCCAGAACGATCGATCTGGGGTGCCGAGCGCCAACCGGCGTTAGCTGGGCAGATGGGGCGAACTCCATAAGACCATCGTGGCCAATATAGGCAATTAGATCTGCGGCGGCACCCGAGACGAGCCGTTCGAGAACCGCTGCCGGCGCGGCGCCGGCCGCCTCGATTCGCTGCCACTTCTCGTGGCGCAGCATCCACGATTTCACGCCGAAGTCCACGCCCCAATAAAGATTGTTTCGCGGATCTTTGACGTTTCCGATAAGTGCGGGTACGGGTACGATGCCTTGATGCGCGTTATCGCACAATGCGACGGTCACATGCACAACCAGAGGCGCAGGGTTAGCGCGCGTTTCCAGAACGACTAGCAGCACAAATAGGGCGCGGAAGAACTGTCGCATGACGAGTACGGAGATTACAGCAGTCGCACGTTCCAGGCGTCGGCGTAACCATAGTGTCACCTAGATTTGCCCTGCGATCGTTCCTCATGGTTAGGGTAGCTCGGTATTCGGTTGGGTGATGTCGTGTTCCGACGATTCTCCAGGTGCGGCTAACCAACGCTCGGCAACTTTTGGCAGCTTGTGAGGATCGTTGGCGGCCTTGGTAGGGTGGGTGCGGATCGACGATGCGGCAGGTGCGTACGCGCGGCGAGCTCGATCGTGACCGAAGGTGACGGTCTGATCGAGCCGGCCGTTCCAGCGGCCCGCCGGTGTTTTGGACGACCGCCGGCGGGCCTTCTTGTTTGACGAGGTGATGCGCCGGGGTTGATATCCTTCGCCGCGAATGAGCGCCGCGGCATCCATCCGCATGATCGTCTCCGACGTCGACGGCGTCTGGACCGACGGGAAGATCATCTATTCCGGCGAGCAGCGGGAGATCAAGCACTTCAACGTCCGCGACGGGCTCGGCGCGAAGCTGGCCCAGAAGGCCGGGCTGACGGTCGCGCTTCTCACCAGCCGGCGCTCGTCCGCGCTCGTCCGGCGCGCGCGCGAGCTCGGCATCGAGGAGCTGCACCAGGGAGCGGCGAACAAGCTCGCCGAGTGCGAGACGATCGCGACGAGGCTCGCCATCGGCTTCGATCAAATCCTCTACGTCGGCGACGACCTTCCCGACCTCGCGCCGATGCTGCGCGCGGCCATCTCCGCGGCTCCCGCGGATGCGGCGGCCGAGGTGCGGGCGGCGGCGACGTGGAAGCTCGACGCGCGCGGCGGCGAGGGGGCGTTCCGCGAGACCGTCGAACGGCTCCTGCGCGCGCGGGGCGAATGGGACGCCATCGTCAACGAGTTCGAGACGCAGAGTGGCTGACCGCAAGGAAGTCCGCGCCCGGCGCGGCCGCATCGTCCATCGCATCCTCGTCGTCATCAGCGCGATCGTGCGCCGGCTGCCGCTCGCGGCCGCGCGCGCGTGCGGCGTGGCCATCGGCCACGTCGCGTGGCATGTCGTCCGGCGCGAGCGGAGGATTGCACTCCAGAACCTCGCGCAAGCGTTTCCCGACTGGCCGAGATCAAAGCGCCGCGCCACGACGCGGGCGATGTTCCACCATCTCGGCCGCATCGTCTTCGAGATGCTCTGGCTCCCGCGCCTCGACGCCGCCATGCGCGACCGCACCACCGACGTCGTCGGGCTCGAGCAATTCCGCGCGCTGATGAAGCGCGGCCGCGGCGCCATCGCCATCACCGCCCACCACGGCAACTGGGAGTGGGCCGCGCACTGCGTGGCCAGCTTCGGCGTCGACCTCACGGCGCTGCAGCGCGAGCGCAACGAGGCCGACATCAACCGCTTCGTCACCGAGCTGCGCGCCGTGCACGGCATCCGCACCATCGACCGCGGCTCCACGGCCGCGGCGAGGGAGATGATCCAGTCCCTTCGCCGCGGCGGGCTGCTGGCCTTTCTCATCGACCAGAACATCCGCGCCGAGAGCGCGAAGGTGCCGTTCTTCGGCCGCCCGGCCCTCACGCCGCTCGGCCCGGCGAAGCTGGCCATCCGGACGGAGACGCCGGTCATCTGCATCTTCACGGAGCTGCGCGGGTCGAAGTACGTACTCACGTTCCACGAGCCGATCGAAGTCACGCGCGACGACGATCCGATCGCGCTGACGGCGCGCATCACCGCCGCGATCGAGGAGCAGATCCGCCGCGCGCCGGAGCAGTGGGTGTGGTTGCATGATCGGTGGCGGGAGAGGCCGAAGTGGGAGGTAGGAAGTCAGAAGGCAGAAGGCAGAAGTTAGCGGAGCAGCCTTCAAATCACGATCGTCTCGTGAATCGGCTTCCCCTCCCAGAACCGGCGGATCGACAGCGGCGTCACGTCGATCGTCCGGTACTCCCCGTAGGCGATGCACTCCGACAGGGCCAGACCGGCGGCGGGCGCTTCCATCGCGCCGTGGCCGGAGAAGCCGGTGGCGAAGATCATGTTCTTCACGTGCGGGTGTTCGCCGAGGACGGCGTTGTGGTCGACGGCGTTCGTGTCGTAGAGGCCGCCCCACATCGCCTGCACGCGGCAGCGCTCCATCCCGGGGATGCGCTCCTGCAGGTAATAGTTGATCTGCTCCTGATAGTAATCGGCGTCGGCGGGGGTGTCGAAGCCGGGCTGCGTGTTCGGGTCGGCGCGGCCGATCATCAGATTCGGCCCCTCGGGGCGGAAGTAGATCCCGTTGTCGACGATGGTCATGGGGATGCGCTCGAAGCCTTCGATCGGCGGCATGTTCGTGATGAAGAGCATCCGGTTCAGCGGGACGACGGGCGGGATGTCGTCGCCGTGCAGTCCGGAGGCCTCGAGCAGCTGCACCGTCCAGGCGCCGGCGGCGACGAGGACCTTCTCGCTCTCGAGGACGCTGCCGTCGGCGAGCTCGACGCCGCGGTACTCGCCGCCGGCGATGCGCAGCTTCGCAACCGCCGTCTGCAGGCGCAGCTCGGCGCGGCCGTTCAGCGCGTCCATGCCGCGCACGAAGTAGCCCTGCGCGGCCTGCGAGGGATCGAAGCTGCCGCAGTCGGGGCCGAAGACGCCGCCGGTGATCGGCTGCATCTGCAGGATCTCGTTGACCTCGGGGTCGATGTGGTCGATTCCGGCGCGAAGTCCGGGAACCTTCTGCTCGACTTCGCGCGGCTCGAGGAACTCGATGCGCACGCCGTTCGCGCGCCACTGCTCGCCGAAAGTCTTGGCCTGTTCGAAGGCGTCGCCGAACTGGCAGAAGAGGTAGCCGCGCTGGTCGAAGCCGATCGGCCAATCGAGCTCCTCGCGGAAGTTCGCCAGGCGCTTGATCGAATAGCTGGTGAGCTGCATGTTGATCGGCGTCGTCCAGATGTTGCGGAAGCCGCCGGCGGAGAGCGCGGTGGAGCCCTTCGACAGCGCGTCCTCGCGCTCGAGGATCACGACCTTTCCTTTGTAGCCGAGCTGTGCGAGATGAAAGAGCGTGCTGCCGCCGATGATGCCGCCACCGATGATGATGAGGTCCGTCATTCGTCACGTTGCCTTTGCGACGACGACGGCGCAGACGCGGCCGGCGCCGGCGCGCAGCAGCGCCGAGGCGCAGGCGCGCAGCGTCTCGCCGGTGGTGCAGACGTCGTCGACGAGGAGGATCGACTTCGATGCGCTGCGCTCCGAGGCCGTGAAGGCGCCGCGGACGTTGGCGGCGCGCTCCGCCTTCGCCAACATCGACTGCGTGCCCCGCTCGAGACGCTTGCCGAGGAGCGCGGTGTCGCAGCGCAGGCGCAGGCGTCGCGCCAGCGCGCGGGCCAGGAGCTCTGCCTGGTTGTAGCCGCGGCGGCGGAGCTTGGCGCGGCTCATCGGGACAGGGACGACGACGTCGAAGAAGTTGTCGTCGCGCGCGGCGACGAGGTCGCTCAGCGCGTCGGCGAACGGCTCGGCGAACCAGTCGTGGCGCGCGAACTTGAACGCGTGCAGCACGCTCTCCAGCGCGCCGCGGTAGTGGCCCCAGGCCTCGGTCCAGCCGACGGGGAGCGGATCGGTCATGCAGTCGAGGCAGCGCGTGGCGTCGACGTCGCCGAAGAACGGCTGCGCGCACGAATCGCACTTCGGGCCGTCGATGAGCGGAAGCGACCTCCAGCAGTCGCCGCAGCACGAAGCGGTGCGCGCGCGCCATGGCAACTCGCGCCGGCAGACCACGCAGGAGGCGTGCAGAACGATTCGCGCGCTCTCCCGTCCTAACTGCGACAGCGTCTGCAGCACGGCGCACATTGTATTGAATTGAAAGGCCCGAAACCCATGCGTATAGTGCAGGCCATGAAAAAGTCCGCAGTTTTCCTACTGTTTTCGCTCCTTGCGGCGCCCGCGTTCGCGCAGACGGGACAGCAGTTCGGCATTCTCCTCGGCGGCACGAAACGCCTCTACTCCGGCCATGACAAGAACGCCGGCGAGCACAACGCTGCAGACCCGCCCATCGTGGAAGAGCTGCCGATCGACCGCTTCCGCCTCAACGGTGGGGCGAAGGAAGTGTTTTACGCGGTGCAGGTCGAGCCCGCCACCTGGTTCAAGATTCAGGCTGGGCAGTGGAACACCGACGTCGGCATCGTCCAGAGCGGCTTCGACAAAGACGGCAACAGGATCATCGGTGAAGACCCGAAGCTTCCCCGCTCCGGAACGATCAAGCATGCCGACGGCATCGTCGTCTACCGTTTTGAGGAGCCCTACGGCACGACCGGCCTCTTCGTCGGCCTCGGCATTTACCGCTGGAGCGCCTCCGGTCCGCCGCCCGACGCCGTCCACGACGTGCCGACGGAGACGAACTACGGCTACACGTTCGGCGTGAACGGCGACTTCCCGATGAGCCGGCGCTACGGGTTCATTGTCGAGGGCGCCTACCACTGGATCAACATGTCGTCGCCGGTGCGGTACGTGACGGTGATGGGAGGGCTGCGAGTCGGGTTCTGAGGCTCTGCCGTAGGGCCACGGAAAATTAGAAGTTCGAATTTCGAATTCCGAATTTAGAAAACGGGAGACCGTCGGCAGAGGCACTCCGGTTTTCGCAATTCTGCATTCGAAATTCGAACTTCTAAGTTTCCGTGGGCCCGCCCCTTGCTCCCTCTTTCCTCGAAGGAGGAAGCATGCTTACCCAGAAAAAATCCGGTCCGGGATCGCGCCATGTGCGTGACATCATGACGATGGATCCCGAGTGTCTGACGGAGAAGGACAGCGTCGTCGAGGCCGCGCGGATCATGAAGCGTGAGGACACGGGCGTCGTGCCGATCATCGACGACAATCGCAAGCTGGCCGGCATGATCACCGACCGCGACATCGTCGTGCGCCTCGTGGCCGAGGGACGCAATCCGCTCGACTGCAAGGTCAACGAAGCGATGAGCAAGCACGTCCGCAGCGTCGACGAAGACGCCCCGGTCGACGAGGTGCTCAACGTCATGCGCGGCGCGAACGTCCGCCGCGTGCCCGTGTGCGACCGCAGCGGACGCGTCGTCGGCATCGTATCGATGGCCGATCTCGCCACCGAGACGGGCGAGAAGGGGAAGGTCGGCGACGTCGTGCAGGACATCAGCGAGGCCCGGCCGAACAACTAGGCCAGTGCACTTCGGATACGCTACGGCGATGCGCAAGCACCTCGCCATCGCCGTAGCTGTCCTCGCTCTTTTCGCCTCCCCCACCTTCGCGGCGCGCCGTCCCGCGCCGAAGAAGCCGGCCGCGCCGCCGGCGGCCGTCACCGTCGACACCCACGCCGACACGCCCACCGAGTGGCTCGAGCATCCCTTCGACCTCGGCATCGTCAACACGCACGGCCACTTCGACTACCCGCGCATGAAGGCCGGCGGCCTCGACGCCGAGTTCTTCGCCGCCTACGTGCCGGCCAAGTACGCGAACAAGGGCGCGGCCGCGTATTGCATGAAGATCATGGAAGCGATCCATGAGATGACCGACGGCTACCCGTCGTCGGTCCGCTTCGCCACGTCCACCGCCGACATCCGCGGCGCCGTGCGCGACGGCAAACGCGCCATCCTCATCGGCATCGAAGGCGGCCACGCCATCGAGGACTCCCTCGATCTCCTGCGCGCCTTCTACCGCTTCGGCGCGCGCTACATGACCCTCACCCACACGAACACGAACGACTGGGCCGACGCCTCGACCGACGAGGCCAAGCACAACGGCCTCACCGCGTTCGGCAAGCAGGTCGTCCTGGAGATGAACCGCCTGGGCATGCTCGTCGACATCTCCCACGTCAGCGACAAGACCTTCTACGACGCCGTGGCCGTCTCGCGCGCGCCGGTCATCGCCTCGCACTCCTCGGCCCGCGCCCTCGCCGACGTTCCGCGCAACATGACCGACGACATGCTCCGCGCTCTGGCGAAAAACGGCGGCGTCGTCCAGGTCAACTTCTATCCCGTCTTCCTCTCCAACGAAGTGGCGAAGGCCAACAAGGAGCGCAACGAAAAGCTCAAGCCCGCCATCGCCGAGCTGAAGGTCAAGGACCCCTCCGAGGGCGCGGCCTACGAGGCCGGGGTGAAGACGCTGATGGAGGAGAACCCGCTGCCGAAGGTGTCGTACACCGCGATCGTCGATCACATCGACCACATGGTGAAGGTCGCCGGCATCGACCACGTCGGCATCGGCTCCGACTTCGACGGCATCGGCGAGACGCCCTCGGGGATGGAGGACGTGAGCCATCTGCCGGCCATCCGTGACGAGCTGAAGCGTCGCGGCTACGCCGAGGCCGACATCCGCAAGATCATGGGCGAGAACTTCATGCGGGTCTTCGCCGAGGCTGAGAAAGTCGCCCGGACGATGCAGAGCGAGGCGCGCGGAAATGCGGCGCCGTAGTCGCGCCGTTTGAAAAGCCAGCAAATTCGACTTCGAAGGGCCATCAACGTGAAACGACTCGCCTTCGCCATGGCCGCGCTCGCCATCGCCGCGTGCGCTCTCGCCAACGACGCCACCCCGCCCGCCTCGCTGACGCCGGGGGCGATGAAGATGATCAAGGACAACCTTCCCGTCTGCAGCGAGCAGGCCTCGGTGTCGTACGCGCCGCTGCAGCACAAGCTGCCGCGGAATTTCAACGCCGTCATGGTGCGCGTGGAGAGCAAGCGCCAGGGCTGCGAGGGACAGTGGCTGGCCGTGACGACGTCCGGCGGCGGCTTCTTCCTCGGTATCCCCTGGTTCCTCGACGACGTCAAGGACCAGCCGACGCTCGAGCTCCGGCTAAAGACCTTCGCCTGGAAAAACCTCCAGCAGAACGTCAATCCGATCATCGAACACAAGGAGACCGACAACGGCCTCTACAAGGTGACCCTGCATCAGACCGCCGACCGCGGCACGATCGCCCTCGAGGGCGAGATCGATCCCGAAGGGACGGTGTTCTTCCTCGGCCACTTCTCACCGCTGAAAAGCGATCTTCGCCAGGAGCGGCTCAAGGCCTTCGGCCCGATCGTAGCCGGCTCTCCCGTCACCGGCGCGGCCAAGGCCGAGGTCACGGTCATCGAGTTCTCCGACTTCGAGTGCCCCTCCTGCCAGCGCGCCAGCGGCTACATGGAGAAGCTGCTGAAGCTGTACGGCGACAAGGTGCGATTCATCCGCTACGACCTCCCGCTCGTGCAGATGCACCCGTGGGCGCTGTCGGCGGCGATCGCCGGGCACGCGGTTTATCGCCAGAAGCCGGAGCTGTTCTGGGAGTACAAGAAGCAGGTCTACGCGAACCAGGAGCAGCTGACGGCGTTCACGTTCGACGACTTCGCGCGCGGCTTCGCCAAGGACCACGACCTGGACATGAAGAAGTACGAGGCCGACGTGAATTCGCCGGAGTTGCGCTCGGAGATCCTGAAGGGCGTGGGCATCGCCTTCGCCAACGACATCCGGGCCACGCCGACGTACATGGTCAACGGCGTGCAGGTCGATCCGGGCGACGGCTCGAGCCTCGACAAGTACGTGGCAGGGCTGCTGAAAAAGTAGTCAGATCGCCTGCCACACCAGGTCGAGAAACGTCTTCAGCATCCGCCCGGTGAGACCCCAGATCTCGTAGCCGGCGTACGGATAGAAGTACGCGGGGTAGCTCTTTCCTCCGTACGTCACGTAGCGGACCTCGGGCAACGACGGCGTGAGCAGGGCGTCGACCGGGACTTCGAAGACTTCGTCGACTTCGCTCTCCTGCAGCACGTATTCGATGCGCTCGTGGATGACGCCGACGAACGGCGCGACGAGGAAGCCGGTGTTCGCGGTGGCCAGGTCGTCAAGGCGGCCGATCAGCTCGACGCGCTCGGGGGCGATGCCGACCTCCTCCTGCGCCTCGCGCATGGCCGCGTCCGCAAGCGTCTCTCCCTCCTCGACGACGCCGCCGGGAAAGGCGATCTGGCCGCTGTGCGCGGCGAGGTTCGCGGAACGGCGCGAGAAGAGGAGCGACCAGCCGTCGCCGTCGCGCACGAGCGGGACGAGGACGCAGGCGCGGCGGTAGTTCGGTGCGTCGATCTCGATGGCCGGGCGGGCGGCGACGAGGTCGCGCAGGCGGGAAAGCGCGGCGTCGTCAAACCTCATCGAACGGCTCCGCGTCGAGCATGGGGATCGACTCGAGGGCGTGGTAGAGGCGGCTGCGCTGTGGGATTGCAATGGTGGTTTCCTCGCCGGGCGCTAGATCGCGAGGGAGCTGGAACCATTTGCCGTTGGCGATGAGGCGGTAACCGGGCTCGCCGTACGTGCGGGCTTTGAGGGTGATGTCGCCGGTGTTTCTCAGCGTAACGGTGTCGCCGTGGCGGGTGGCTTCGAGGCTCGGGAAAAGCGCGAGGGCGCCCCTCACCCGGCCTTCGGCCACCCTCTCCCCGCCGCGCGGGGAGAGGGCCTCGAGGTATCCC
>JBKOUP010000036.1:0-8332 GCA_046723495.1 Acidobacteriota bacterium | reverse complement strand
ACATAGAATAAGGATGGTGTGGACGCTGCGCGGAATTTTCCGCTATGTCGTGCGAGGTGCGAAGATGCTCAAAGTTGGCGACCCCGCTCCTGACTTCGAAGTGAAGGACCATCACGGCAACACCGTCCGGCTGCGCGACCTGCGCGGCCAGAAGGTCGTCCTCTGGTTCTACCCGAAGGCCGACACCCCCGGGTGAACGGCCGAAGGTTCCGGGTTCCGGGACCTCTCCACGCAGTACCACGAGCGCAACACGCAGATCCTCGGCGTCTCCTTCGACGACGAAAAGGCCAACGCCCGCTTCGCCGAGAAGTTCCACTTCCCGTTCCCGCTCCTCTGCGACGTCGACCGCCAGATCGGCCTGGCCTACGGCGCGGCCACGAGCCCGACCGACGAATACGCGAAGCGCATCGCCTACGTCATCGACGAGAACGGCCGCATCCAGGAGGCGCACGAGAAGGTCAGCGCCGGCTCCTATCCGCACGAGCAACTGGAGCGCCTGCAGGCGGCCAAGTTGTGAAGGAGGAGGACGGCGACCGGCGCATCGCCGCCGGTCTCTTCCTCCTCGTCTTCGTCACCTACGCCTTCTTCTTCAACGGCGGCGGCTGGAACCAGAACGCCCATTTCGATCTGACCCGCGCCGTCGTCGAGCATCGCTCCATCCGTCTCGACGCCTACGCCAGCAACACCGGCGACACCTCCCTCGGCCGCCGCGGCCACATCTTCGCGAACAAGCCGCCCGGCGCGTCGTTCATCGGCGCGATCCCGTACGCGATCGTCTACGCCGTCGAGCGCGCCGCGCACGCCGACTTCGGCAGCTGGCTCATCGCCACGCTCAACCTCTATCTATTGACCGTGCTCGTCTGCGGCATCTGCGGCGCGCTCATCCCGGCGGTGATCTATCTCGACCTCCGCCGCCGCGCCGCCGCCACGCGCCGGGCCGCGCTGGCCATGGCGCTGATCTTCGCCTTCGGCACGTTCCTCTTCGCCTACTCCACCGTCTACTTCGCGCAGGTGCCGGCGGCGCTGTTTCTCCTCCTCGCCTTCGTCTGGCTCGACGACCATCCATGGCGCGCCGGCGCCGCGGCCGGCATTGCCGGGATGTGCTTCTACGTCTGCATCCCCGCCGCCGTAGCCATGGCGCTCTTCGCCAGTCGCGCCGGCGTCCACGCCGGCCGTAGTGGCGGCGTCCTCGCCGCCCCCCGCTTCATCGTCGCCGGCCTGCCCTTCGGCGTCGCCCTCGGCGCCTACCACAAAGCAGCCTTCGGATCGCCGTGGCGCACCGCCGTCGAAGGGAGCGGCGCGTTCGTGCAGAAAGGCGCGCTCCTCGGCGTCCTGCTCAGGCCGAGCGCCGAGGCGCTGTGGGGCGTCACCTTCTCGCGATGGCGCGGCCTCTTCGCCATCTCGCCGGTGCTGCTTTTCGCCTTCGCCGGCGCGGTGGTGATGCTCCGCCGTCGCGTCCTGCGCCGCGAGCTGGCCGTGATCGCCGTCGTCGCCGTCATCTTCGTCGTGTCGATCATCAGCTTCAACGGCTGGCACGGCGGATCGGCGATCGGACCGCGCTACCTGCTGCCGGTCGTGCCGCTGCTGGCCATCCCGATGCTCTTCGCCACGACGATGCTGCGCCCGTTGTGGATCGTGCTCGCCGCCGTGTCGATCGCCATCAACATCCTCGCCGCGGCCGTCGATCCGATGCCGGGCGCGCCGATCCCCTGGCCGCTGCGCGACGAGTACATTCCGGCGTTCGTTCACGGCAAGCCGCCGGCCGGCCACGTCGCCATCAACGATCAGGCCGCCGACGAGCTCGGCCCGTCGATGAAGTACCCGCCCGAGAGTCGCGAGTCGCGGTGGGCGAGCTTCAACCTCGGCGAATTCGTGTTCGGACAGGGGAGCGTGGCCTCGCTGTTGCCGGTGCTGCTTTGGATGTGCGCGGGAAGCGGCGTACTATGGCGGCGAGCAAGACTATGATCCTCGCCATCGCGCTGTATTTCGCCACCGCAAACCTCCACTGGGCCGATTCTCCGCAGGGCTACTTCATGACCAAGGCCGAGCGCGCCGAGTGGTCGAAGCTGACCACCGACGCCGAGGCCGCGCAGTTCGTCGAAAAGTTTCTCGCCGGCCGCGGCCCCGCGTTCGCCGCGGAAGTTGCCGCCAAGGTCAAGGAAGCCGACGACAATCTCAGCGTCGACGGCAGGCGCGGCTCGCAGACGCTGCGCGGCAAGATCGTCATCCTCCTCGGCCGGCCGTCGAAGGTGACGATCGCGCGGTGGATCGGCGACAAGAGCGACACGATGACCACGCATCTCACCGACGGCGAGCTTAAGCCTCAGCCGGTCATGAATCTGCCACCGAACAAGGAGCGGACGAGCGACATGCGCATAAGGTACTCGACGGATTACAAGCTCGCGTACCCGAAGCGCACCATCGTTGTGGCCGTCGATCCCATCACCGGCGACGACCGCATCCTCGACGCGCGCGCCGCGCGCGAGGTCGACGCGCTGCTCGAAGCCGCTGCCGAAGCAAGTCGCAAACCATGATTCTCGCCTTCGCTCTGCTCTTCGCCACCGCAACCCTCGGCCGCTACAGCAACTGGGCCGAGTCTCCGCAGGGCTACTTCATGACCAAGGCCGAGTGCGCCGCGTGGTCGAAGCTGACCACCGAGGCCGGCGCCGCGCAGTTCGTCGACAAATTTCTCGCCAGCCGCGGCCCGGCGTTCACCGCGAGCGTCGCCGCCTGGGCCAAGGACGCCGACGACAACCTCGGCGTCGACGGCAAGCGCGGCTCGCAGACGCTGCGCGGCAAGATCGTCATCCTCCTCGGCCGGCCGGCGAGCGTCACCATCGCACCGCACCCCGGCGACAAGAGCGTGCCGCTGGCTACGCATCTCGACACAAACCATCCGCAGCCGGTCATAAACATTCCGCCGAGTCCTCCGCCGACGAGCGACCTGCGCAAGCGCTACTCGGTCGATTACAAGCTCGCGTACCCGAAGCGCACCATCGTTGTGGCCGTCGATCCCATCACCGGCGAGGACCGCATCCTCGACGCGCGCGCCGCGCGCGAGGTCGACGCGCTGCTCGAAGCCGCTGCCGAAGCGAGTCGCGTAACGCACTGAAACCTTTGCCCTCCTGCACCGTTATAGGTCGCAAGCAACGATCGAGGTGCAGGCATGGCATCCAGGCGCAAAAAGAAAGTCGCAATCTTCTCGGCGATCGGGCTCGCGCTCGTCGTCGTCATCGCATTCGTGGCGATGAAGGCGAAGGGCGGCACGCCGAAGGAACCGAAGCTTCCGGCGAAAGTCGGCAAGGCCGAGGTCGCCGACATCCAGGTCAAGGTCACCGAAGTCGGCAACGTCCAGCCTGAGGTCAAAGTTGACGTCAAGTCCGCCGTCTCCGGCAAAGTCATCGCCATCCTCCACCGCGACGGCGACTCCGTGAAAGCCGGCGACGTCCTCGCGCGCGTCGAGCCCGACCTCAACCAGGCCCAGTCGCTGGCCGACGTCAAGAACGCTCTGAGCGCCTCGCGCATCCGCTACGAGCAGGCCAAGAAAAATTACGAGCAGGACCACTCGCTGTTCGAGTCGGGCCTCCTGGCCGGAAAGCAAAACAGGGACAGCGAGACCGAGTACCTCGCGGCCAAGCAGGAGTACGAGAAGACGCAGGAGAAGTACAACCTCGTCGAGAAGAGCGGCATCCCCATCAACCAGTCGCCGGAGAAGTTCCAGGGATCGAACGTCGTGGCGCCGATGGACGGCATCGTCCTGACGAAGAACGTCGAGATCGGCGAGTCGATCACCTCGGGCGTGTCGTCGTTCAACGCCGGCACCGTGCTCTTCACCGTCGCCGACGTGTCGAAGATGATCGTCAAGGCCGGCGTGAACGAAGTCGACATCGGCAAGGTCCGCGTCGGGATGCCGGTCAAGGTCACGCTCGACGCCTACCAGAAAGCCTCCTTCGCCGGCCGCGTCGACCGCATCGCTCCGGCGGTGCGCCTCGACGACAAGGTGCGCGTCTTCGACGTGGAGATCCGCCTCGACGCCCAGGGCCGCGAGCTCCGCTCCGGCATGACCGCGAACATCGAGATGATCGGCGAGAAAAAGCCGCACGTCCTCACCGTGCCGGTGGAGTCGGTCTTCCAGCGCGACGACGGCGAGATCGTCTTCGTGAAGAAGCACATCGATCCGAAGAAGCTCGCCGAGGCCAAGAAGCCGGCCAAGGACAAAGACGGCAAGCCGCAAGTCGACAAGGACGCCTGGAAGCAGTTCTTCGAGAAGCGCGTCGTCGTCACCGGCCTCTCCGACAACGCCCACGTGGAGATCCTCAAGGGATTGAAGGCGGGGGAGGAAGTGGCCCTCGAAGATCCGACGCTGTCGAACGACAAGAAGAAAGACGAGAGCGATGACTAGTTCTTAGTTCTTGGTTCTTAGTTCTTAGTTTAAGAACCGACGAACCTAAGAACCAAACTAAGAACTAAGAACCAAGAACTCATCATGAGCGCCATTCTCAAATACGAATCCGACCCCGAGCCGCAGCGCGCGCTCATCCAGCTCGAGGCCGTGGAGAAGACCTACGACGCCGGCGAGAACGCCGTGCAGGCCTTGCGCGGCGTCGACCTGGCCGTGCAGCGCGGCGAGTTCGCCGCCGTCATCGGCCCCTCCGGCTCCGGCAAGTCGACGCTGATGCACATCCTCGGCTGCCTCGACACCCCCACCGCCGGCCGCTACTGGCTCGACGGCGAGGACGTCGCCGAGATGTCCAGCCGCCAGCTGGCCCGCATCCGCAATCAGAAGATCGGCTTCGTCTTCCAGACCTTCAACCTCCTCCCGCGCGCCACGGTGCTGAAGAACGTCGAGCTCCCGCTCCTTTACGCCGGCACCGGCGGCAGCGACCGCCGCGAGCGGGCCATGGAAGCGCTCGAGCGCGTCGGCCTGGCCAACCGCGCCAAGCACCGCCCCAACGAGCTCTCCGGCGGCCAGCGCCAGCGCGTGGCCATCGCCCGGGCCCTGGTGAACACGCCGTCGCTCATCCTCGCCGACGAGCCGACCGGAAATCTCGACCAGAAAACCGGCCACGAGATCATCGCCATCTTCGAGAACCTGATCAGCCAGGACGAGACGATCATCATCGTCACGCACGACCCGACGATTGCGGAGCGGACGGGGAGGCGGATCAAGATCGTGGATGGAGAGATTGTGGATGGGGACACGATCGACTGAGTTGTTAGTTCTTGGTTCTTAGTTGTTAGTTTCTATGAAAGAACGAGAACGAGCACACCGAAAAACTAAGAACTAAGAACTAAGAACCAAGAACTAAGAACCGAAGACCGAAGCCGACAGCAATGATCCTTCTCGAATCCATCCTCGACGGCATCCGCGACATCCGCGAGCACTTCGGGCGCACGCTGTTGCAGCTCGCCGGGATCATCCTCGGCGCGGCGTCGATCGTGGCCACCTTCTCCCTCTCCGTCGCCGGCAAGGCCCAGGCCATGAAGTTCTACGCCATCAGCGGCGGCATTCAGAAGATCTGGATCAACGACAAGCCGACGGGAAAGGTCACCCTCGACGCCAAAGCCCTCGCCTCGCGCGGGCTGACCTGGACCGACGTCGTGGCCTTGAAGCGCGACGCCAAGCAGATCGACCTCGTCTCCCCCGTCTGCAACGAGACCCTCACCATCCGCTACCGCGAGGTCGAGAAGCCGCGCAACATCATGGGCATCACCCCGGCCTACGCGCCGATGAACGACTTCCACGCCGACAAGGGGCGCTTCATCACCGACAACGACGTCGCCTCCGCCGCGCGCATCGTCGTTCTCGGCTCCGAGCGCGCCCAGGAGTTCTTCGCCTCCGACAACCCCATCGGCAAGACCATGACCATCGGCGGCACCGGCTACCAGGTCGTCGGCGTCATGGAGGAGAAGTACTTCAGCTTTGACAACGGCGAGCACAACGCCCTGCGCTGGATGAACCGGCAGATCTACATCCCCATCACCACCTACATGACCCGGAAGGGCGAGCCGCTCGAGCGCGGCAAGGTCTCCTGGATGCATGCGCGCATGCGCGACACGAAGACGTGGAAGGACGCCGTCGGCGAGATCGAGTCCATCCTCAAGCGCGAGCATGGCGTGAAGGACTTCGAAGTCTTCTCCCGCGTGGCCAACCTCAAACGCAACGAAGACAACAACCGCATGTACGACGTGCTGTTCATGGTCTGCGGACTGATCTCACTGATCGTCGGCGGCATCGTGGTCATGAACATCCAGCTGGCCTCGTTCAACGAGCGCGTGCGCGAGGTCGGCACGCGCAAGGCCGTGGGCGCGTCGCCGCTGCAGATCTTCAGCCAGTTCCTGACCCACTCCATCCTCGTCTCCATCTTCGGAGGCTTCATCGGCATCTTCGTCGGGAAGTTCTTCTGCGACGGCATCTCCCTGCTCACGCGCAACGCCGCGCAGATGACGCCCGACGTCGTCGTCAAGGCCCTGATCTTCGCCGCCGGCACGGGCCTCGTCTTCGGCATGTACCCGGCCGTGCGCGCCTCGCGGCTCAATCCCATCGAAGCGTTGAGGACGGAGTAGCCATGCACGTCGGCGAGTCGGTCCGCACCAGCTTCGAGGAGATCAAGGCCCATCCGCTGCGCTCGCTCTTCACCCTCGTCGGCGTGATCCTCGGCACGCTCGCTCTCGTCGTCGTGCTCTCCGTGCTCAACGGCGTGGAGCGCGCCGTCTGGGAGGGCGTCAACGACCTCGGCCTCGACGGCGTGCTGTCGATGTCGAGCCGCAAGCCGACCGACCGCATCCAGCGCGCCAAGCAGTACCTGTCGCGCGGCCTGCGCACCGAGGACACGCGCTGGTTCGAGGGGAGCACGCTGATCAGCGACGTCGCCCCGGTCGGGCAGAACCGCGCCGTCGTCACCGCCGGCACGGTCACGCGCCGCGTCGACGTCTGGGGCATCACGCCGGAGTTCGTGACGATCAAGAACCGCAAGACCAGCGACGGGCGCTTCATCGGCGACACCGACGTCCGCACGAAGGCGGCCGTCTGCGTCCTCGGATTCAAGCTCAAGCAGCAGCTCTTCGGCGGCGACACCGCCGTCGGCCAGCAGATCACCCTCGGCGGGCGGCGCTTCGCCGTCGTCGGCGTCGGCACGAAGTTCAACACCCAGTTCGTCAACGACGACGAGATGCGCCGCGAGACCGTCGGCATGTACATCCCGTTCTCGGTTTACGAGGACATGTACGGCAAGAACGCCATCTCGTACGTCCTGGCCAAGGCCGCCGAGCCGGAGAAGAGCGTGGAGGCCGAGGACGAGGCCACGCGGATTTACAAGCGCGCCCACAACGGCGTCATCGACGTGCGCATCGAGAACATCGGCAAGGAGATTCTGAAAACGCGCGCCGAGGTGACGACGATCATCCGCAACTGGCGCATCGTCTTCTTCTCCATCGCCGCGATCTCGCTGCTCATCGGCGGCGTCGGCATCTTCTCGGTGCTGAAGATCTCGATCTCCGAGCGCCTCTTCGAGATCGGCCTGCGCAAGTCGATGGGAGCGACCGACGCCGAGGTCTTCGTGCAATTCCTGGTGGAGTCGATCACCCTCTCCGTCGTCGGCGCGGCCATCGGCGTCAGCGCCGGCATCGCCCTGGTCAAGTTCATCGCCCAGTTCTTCCCGGCCGGATTGCCGGTGCTGCCCGACGCCATCCTCATCGCCAGCGGCTTCGCCATCTTCATCGGCCTGGCCGCGGGCGTGTACCCGTCAATCAGCGCCTCGCGTTTGACGCCGGTGGAAGCGCTGCGGGCGTAACGTTATTCGTGGGCGAGCGGCGGCCGCCGCGCCTGTTCGACTTCGCGGACGATGTCCGCGGCTTGGACATTGAGCACGTCAGCCAGCTCCAAGAGCGTCGCCAGACTCGGCATGTTTCCGCCCTTTTCGAGCACGCCCAAGTACGTCGGATTCATTCCGCTGCGCTGCGCCAGTCTCCTGAGAGTCCAGCCTCGTCCCATTCGGAGCCGCTGGATGATCGCGCCGAAGCGGACCGCATCGTCGTTTACGCGTGTTGCCTTTGGCATGTGCAGATGATACATCCCGGGATGTCGTCGTGAAGGGATTCATATGTCACGACTACATCCTGGGATGTGGTAAGCATAGCGATCTGCAGGCTCACAACTTCCAGGGACGTCATGTTAAAGGCCAATATAGCGTATTTCGCTATCCAGGGCTGTTGTAGCCATCAAATCTGCCGGTTCAGTTACATCCGAGGATGTCGGTACAGGCGATGGCAGGGGATAGCGTTACATCCGAGGATGTAGCAAACACACTTATGCCCGTCGCCTCAGCCATCC
>JBKOUP010000038.1:0-16532 GCA_046723495.1 Acidobacteriota bacterium | reverse complement strand
CGCAGGGGCTGGCCTACTGGGGCCTGGCCAGCGTCGGGGCGATCGCGGTCGCGCCCGCCATCGGGCTGTGGGTGTTCCATTACGGCTGGTGGACGCTCTGCGTGGAGATGGCCGTGCTCTCGGTGCTGATGACGGCGGGCGCGTTCCTGATTCACGATCCGACCAAACCGCAGGAGCGCCACCGCGGCGCGCTCGCCGACGCCTGGGACTGGGGCGTGATCCGCACGACGTTCACGATGTCGGTGGCGTCGTTCGGCTACGGCGGGATCACCAGCTACGCGGCGCTGCTGGCGGTGCAGCGGCACATCGAGCCGAAGTCGATCTACCTGACCGTCTACGCGGTGACGATCGTCTTCTTCCGCCTCTTTTTCTCGCACCTCCTCGACCGCGTCGGGACGAAGACGCTGCTCTATCCGGCGCTCGCGCTCGTGCCCGTCGCCTTCGCCACGCTCGGCCTGGCCACGACGCGCGCGGAGATGGTGGCCTCGGCGATCGTCTTCGGCATCGGCTGGGGCGCCGCGTATCCGGCGCTGGCGACGTTCATCGTCAACAACACGAGCCCGGCCCGGCGGGCGCGGACGTTCGGCTCGATCGTCTGGGCCTTCGACACCGGGATCGGCATCGGCTCGCTGGCGGTCGGCGCACTCGGCGAGCACTTCGGCCTCGGCCGCGCCTTTCTGGCCGCGGCGGCGCTGAGCTGTTTCTCGATTCCGATCTTCGCCTGGACGTCGCGGCTGCTGGCCGCGAATGGCACTTCCCTTGCTGGCTCATCCGGCGATGCCGGAACGCGATGACGACGAATACGTCCGACGCAAGATCGTCGTGGAGGAAGGCTCCTCGAGCGGCTCCTCGCGCGAGAGCCTGGCCGCGATCATCGTCATCGTGCTGATCGCCCTGGCGCTGATCGGGTATATCGTGATGCACATTCATCGATGATCCGAATCTCGCTCGCCCTCTTCCTGATCACTGCCACCGCCAGCGCCGCCGACTTCGATGCCAAGTCCGCGGAGCGCTTCGCCAAGCTCGCCCTCGCCTGCGTGTACAAGGAGTATCCGAACAAGATCTCCCACTCGATGACCTCGGACAAAGACGTGGCCCCGCCGCGCGAGCTGACGCCGGCGTTCTACGGCTGCTACGACTGGCACTCCTCGGTGCACGGGCACTGGCTGCTGGCGCGCCTGGCGCGGACGTTTCCGGACGCGCCGTTCGCGGCCGAGGCGCGCGCGGCGCTCAAGCAGAGCATCACGCCGGAGCACATCGCTCGCGAAGCGGCGTATCTGCGTGCCGAAGGACGGGCCAGCTTCGAGCGGCCGTACGGGCTTGCCTGGCTGCTGCAGCTCGCCGCGGAGTTGCGTGAGTGGGATCCCGAGCTCTCCGCGACGCTGCATCCGCTCGAGGACGCCGCCGTCGATCGCCTGAAGGCGTGGCTGCCGAAGCTGTCGCATCCGATCCGCAGCGGCGAGCACTCGCAGACGGCCTTCGCCCTCGGATTGATCTGGGATTACGGCCACGACCCGCTCGTGGCCTCGAAGATCCGCGAGTTCTACCTGCACGACCGCAACTGCCCGATCAACTACGAGCCCTCGGGCGAAGACTTCCTCTCGCCGTGCCTCGCCGAGGCCGACGCCATGCGCCGGGTGCTTCCGCCGAAGGAGTTCGCGGCGTGGTTCGACGAGTTCCTGCCGAAGCTCTCGATCAAGCCGGAGGTCGTCACCGACCCGAGCGACCCGCGCCTCGCCCACCTCGACGGCCTGAACCTCAGCCGCGCCTGGATGCTCGAAGGAATCCTCGCCGGCCTGCCGAAGGACAGCCCGCGCCGCGCCGCGCTGACGACGATGGCAAAGGCTCACCGCGACGCCGGCCTCGCCGCCGTCACGGGCGAGCACTACGAGGGCGGGCACTGGCTGGGCTCGTTCGCGGTGTACCTGACGACGAAGCGCGGGCTCGCGCGCTAAGTCGTCGCTCCGCCGCAGGAGCTCCCTGCGCCGGCCGTGCAGCCGAAGCAATGTGCGCGCGTGATCACCTCGCGGGCCTGCCAGCGCTCGAAGTCGAACGTCTCGATCGTCATCGGCGGCTCGGCGTCGAGCTCCAGCATCTGGTTGAAATCGCAGTCGTAGAGCCGGCCGTCCCACGACACCGAGATCGTGTTGCGGCACATCAATCCCGCCACCGCCGCGGCGTTGAAGCCGCCGACCAGGCGCGTCATGTACGGCTCGAGGTTGCCGCTTTCCTGCAGCCATTCCAGGAAGCGCGAGATCGGCATGTTGTTCAGGGCCAGTAGGCGATCGAACGTGATCCCGAAGTCGCGCTGCAGCGCCGCCTTCCACTCCGCTTCCAGCTCGCGCTGCGGCGGGGCGAGGTAGGCGCCGGCGGGATTCATCATCAGCGAAAGGCAGCGCTCCGGGTTGCCGCGGCCGTAGCCCGCCGCGTTCAGAAGGCGCAGCGCCTCGATCGACTTCTCGAACGCGCCGTCGCCGCGCTGGGCGTCCGTGTTGCGCTTCCGGTAATGCGGCAGCGAGGCCACGATCTCGACGTGGCGTTCGGCGAGCCACTCGATCAAACCGGCATTGCGCGGCAGCAGCAGCACCGACAGATTGCAGCGGTCGATCACGTGTTTCCCGCGCCGGCGCGCCTCCTCCACCACGTAGCGGAACTCCGGATGCAGCTCGGGCGCGCCGCCGGTGATGTCGACGATGACGGCCGGCGTCTGGTCGAGCGCGCGCAGGCAGGCCTCCACCGTGGCCCGGCTCATCATCGCGTCGGTGCGCGTCGGGCCGGCGTCGACGTGGCAGTGCCGGCAGGTCATGTTGCAAAGCTTGCCGAGGTTGATCTGGAAGACTTCGAGCGGCGCGGGACGCAGCGACGGCCAGCCCGCCTTCGCCAGCGTTTCGGGAAAGGATGCCGTGGTGCTTCTTGCGATGAGATCGAGCTGATCGACAGGCTTCACATGCCCACCTTGTCGGCGTGCTCCTTCATCTGCATTCCATGGACGAGCGAGGCGCCGCCGCGGATGGCGCAGGCAACGTGCACCGCCTCGGTCATCTGCTCGAGGTCGGCCCCCTTCTGCAGGCTCTCCGTCGTGTAGGCGTCGATGCAGTACGGGCACTGCACCGTGTGCGCGACCGCCAGCGCGATCAGGGCCTTCTCGCGCTCCGTCAGCGCGCCGGGCGCGAACACCGCCGCGTAGTAGTCGAAGAATTTCTTCGCCAGCTCCGGCGAGCCCTCGGCGATGTTGCCGAATCCCTTCAGGTGATCGGAGTGATAGTAGTGCTCGCTCATCATTTCACCAGCGCCGCCGGAACGATCTCGAGCTGCGGGAACTCCTTCTTCAGATCGTCGAGCTTGATCTTCTTCGTGTCGCCGACGATGACGATCGACGGCGCGCCGAAGTGCTCCTTCGAGAAGGCCTCGATCTGCGCGGCCGTCACCGCTTCGACCGACGGGATGTAGCGGCCGATCTCGTCGAGGTTGATCCCGTACAGCGCCAGGTCGCCGACGCGCTGGGCAATGCCGGCGTTCGTCTCGAGCGCGCGCGCGAACCGGCCGATGAGCGTGGCCTTGCGCGGCGTCAGCTCCTCGGCCGGCACGGGCTCGGCCGCCATCTTCGCCAGTTCGGCGGCAAGCAGGTGCGCGACCTCCGCGGCCGACTCGTTCTTCGTCTGCGCGCCGGCGAAGAACGGCCCGGCCTCGCGGCGGAAATCAAACCAGCTGTTGGCGCCGTAGGTCAGGCCGCGCTTGACGCGGATCTCTTCGTTGAGGCGCGAGGAGTAGCCGCCGCCGAGGACGGCGTTCGTGACCTGAGCAAGCGCGTACTGCGGATCGCCGCGGCGCAGGCCTGGACGCGAGGCAAAGACCACGGCCTGCCCCGCGTTCGGCAAATCGACGACGACGACGCGCGGAGCCGGCAGCGGGCCGGATGCCGGCGCGGAAGTCGCCGCAGCCTCCGCTTTCCACGATCCGAAGTGCTCCTCGGCCAGCTTCGCCGCCGCGGCTGGAGTGATGTCGCCGGCGAGCACGAGGATGGCGTTGCTCGGAACGTAGTGCTGGCGGTGGAAGGCCACGAGGTCGTTGCGCTTGATCTTCTGCGCCGACTCGATCGTCGCGCCGGCGTGGCCGTACGGGGAGTTGCCGAAGACGACCAGCGCGGCCATGCGCTGCGCCAGCGAGCGCGGTTGCTTGAGGGCGACGCGGACGGCGTCGAGCGTCTGCTGCCGCGCGCGCTCCAGCTCATCGTCCTTGAACGTCGGATTGCGCGCGACGTCGGCCATGTAGCCCATCGCCGCGGGCAGCTTCGACGACATCACGCTGACGGCGACGAAGGAGTTGTCCCACCCGGCGCCGCTGTCGAGCGTGGCGCCGAGGGCCTCGACTTCGCGGGCGATCTGCTCGGCCGTGCGCGTCGTCGTCCCCTTCGTCAGCAGCGACGCGGTCATGTCGGCCAGGCCGGGAAGATCGGAGGGATCAGCTTCCTGGCCGCTCTTGATCAGCAACCGCGTGGCCACGAGCGGCGTGCCGTGCTTCTCCACGACGACGACGTGCAGCCCGTTCGGCAGCGTCGACTCGACGGGCGTGGGCATGTGCACCTGCCGCGGTGGGCCGGGCGGGGGCGGCGTGGTTTCGATTGCTGCTGCGGCGAGAAGTGCGAGCGCGAGCGCGGTCACTTGGAACCTCCCGATGTGTACGTGATCACGACGGGATTCCCGCCGAGGTACTTCTTGGCCACGCGCTGCACGCTGGCGGCGGTGACGGCCTGCAATCGATCGAGGCGGCGATTGGCGTAGCTGGCGTCGTGCTGGTAGAGGATGGCGTCGCGGATCGTCGATCCCTTGCCGAGGTTCGTCTCGGCGCGGCGGAGCGCGGCGGTGATGACGAAGTTCTTCGCCTTCGCCAACTCCGCGGCCGTGACGTTGCCGTCCATCACCCTGCTGACCTCGGCGCGCAGGGCCTTCTCGACCTCGGCGACGCTCTTGCCGCTGGCCAGCGTGGCCGTCACGGCGAAGATCCCGGTGCTCTCGCGCACGTCGGCCCTGGCGCCGACGTCCTGCGCGATCTGCTGACGATAGACCAACGATTGATAGAGCCGCGACGAATCGCCGCTGCCGAGGATGGCGTCGAGCAGCCGGAGCGGCTCGGTGTCCTCGCTCGACGCCGGCGGGATCAGCCAGGTGATGGCGATGGCCGGCAGCGGCACGTTCGGGCCGTGCTCGTCGAAGCGCTTCGCCTTCGCGCGCGGCGGCTCCGGCGCCGTCACGCGCGGGATCGGCGTCGACGGCTTCTTGATCGCGCCGAGGTACTCGTCGACCCAGGCGTCGAGCTGCTTCGGATCGAAGTCGCCGCTGACGATCAGCACGGCGTTGTCGGGCCGGTAGAACGTGCGGTGGAAGGCCTGCACGTCGGCGAGCGTGGCAGCGTCGAGGTCCTCGATCGAGCCGATGGTCGGCCGGTGATAGGGATGCTTGGCGTAGGAGTCCCTGTCGATCGCGTAGTAGAAGAGCCCGTACGCCGGACCGAGGACGCCGGTGCGGAACTCCTCCTTGACCACCTCGCGCTCGGACTTGAAGTTCGCCTCGTCGACGTTGAGCGACGACATGCGATCGCCCTCCGCCCACAGCAGGGTCCGGAGGTAGTTCGAGGGGATGGTCTCGTAGTAGGTGGTGATGTCGTCGGTAGTGAAGGCGTTGTTCTCGCCGCCGACGTCCTCGGTGAGCCGGTCCATCATCTCCGACTTCATGTGCGCGGTGGACTTGAACATCAGGTGCTCGAAGAGATGAGCGAATCCGCTGCGATGCGGCGGATCGTCCTTCGAGCCGACGTGGTACATGACCTGGATGGCCACGGTCGGCGTGGTGTGGTCCTCGATCGAGTAGACGTCCAGCCCATTGGCGAGCGTGCGATGCCGATAAGCGATCGGCGCGATCGCGGCATGGGCGGAGGCGGCGAAGAAGAGTGCGACGAAGAGCAGGCGGCGCATAGGGGGCAAGTCTACTGAAAGTTCTTAGTTCTCGGTTCTTAGTTCTTAGTTTCGCCGTCGCGATGCCGCATAAACTAAGAACTAAGAACCAAGAACTAACAACTACTCATATCGCAGCGCTTCGATCGGATCGAGCTCCGCCGCGCGCGTGGCCGGATACAGTCCCGAGACCAGCCCCACCGTCATCGACACGCCTGTCGAGATCGCCAGCGACCAGAACGTGATCACCGTCGGCCACCCGGCGTACGCGGCCACAACCTTGGCCAGGACCACGCCGATGATCACGCCGGTCACGCCGCCGATCAGCGAGATCGCGAACGACTCGATCACGAACTGGGCGCGGATGTCGACGCGGCGCGCCCCGATGGCCCGGCGCACGCCGATCTCGCGCGTCCGCTCCATCACCGAGGCCAACATGATGTTCATGATTCCGATCCCGCCGACGAGCAGCGAGATCCCGGCGATCGAGCCCATGACGATGTTGAAGATCCGCTGCGTCTGCCGCCGCTGCTCCAGCAGGGCCTCGGGGATGACGATCTCGTAGTCGTCCGCGCCCCCGTGCAGGCGGTCGAGAAGCGGCCGGATCAGGTCCGCCGTCGCCTTCGTGGAGACGCCGTCCTTGACCTTGACCACGAGCTCGTCGACCGGAGCGTCGAGCGGGTCGCGATCGAACTTCCGCATCGCCGTCGACACCGGGATCCAGATCTCCTTGTCCGTGCCGTCGCCGCGCAGCGTGCCGATGACTTCGAGCCAGACGTCGTTGATCTTCACCAGCTTCCCGATGGCAGCGCCGTAGCCGAAGAGATCGCGGCGGATGGCCGGCCCGACGACCGCCACCTGGGCGTGCTCGCTCTGGTCGCGCTTGTCGAAGAAGCGTCCCTCGGCGATCGGCACGTCGGCGACGGCGGCGTAGTCGGCGGAGAGGCCGAGGACTTTCCCTTTGGCCTTGCCGCCGGTGGCGAGAATCTTGTAGGCCTTCACCTCGACGCGCGGGAGGACGCGCTCGACGTTCGGCACGGCCTCGGCGATGGCCTCGCCGTCGCGCAGGGACACGCCGAGCGACTTCTTGCGCAGCTCCTGCCGGTCCTCCGGCTTCACTTCCTTCGCCTTGACCAGGACGTTTTGCAGGCCGAGGCGGCCGATCGACTCCAGCGCCTTCTGCTCGCCGCCCGCGCCGATCGACAGCATGGCGATCACCGCGCCGACGCCGAAGACCATGCCCAGCATCGTCAGCGCGGTGCGCAGTTTCCGCGCGGCCAGGTTCGCCAGCGCCGTGGCGAAGATCTCAGCGGTCACGCTTCACGTCGACGAGCGCGAGCTCATCGCCTTTCCGCACGCCCTTCGTCACGACGACGCGGCCCGGCGTCGACGTGGCCATCGTCACTTCCACCGGCTCGAACGTCGCGCCGCGCTTGCGGTAAACGATCTTCTTCCCGTTTTTCTCGAACAGCGCCTGGCGCGGGATGGAGAAGGCGTTGGCGATGTCCTCGACTTGCAGCACGGCTCGCACGCGCGCGCCCGGCTTCATCACCTTCGGGTCCGATTTGTCGAGCAGCACGGTCACGCCGAAATACTGCACCGGCACGCCGCGGAAACGCGGCCGGGCCAGCTTGTCGATCTGCGAGATCTTGCCGCTGTAGGCGACGCCGGGCTGCGACTCGAGCGTGACGGTGGCCTTCTGCCCGACGGCGATACCGGCGGCGTCGGCCTCGAGGACGAAGACCTCGGCCTTCATCTCGCGCAGGTCGGGCACTTCGCCGATCGGCGAGCCGCGCCAGAGGTTCGAGCCGACGCGCGGCACGTCGCCGCGCCAGTCGCGCTGCAGGACGAGGATGCCGTCGTACGGGCAGCGCACTTCGAGCGAGCGCAGCCCGTTCTCGGCGTTGCGGACTTTCAGGTCCGCTTTCTTTTTCTCGATGTCGATGATGGCCAGGTCCGCGGCCGACAGCGTCTCGCGCACGCCGAGGAGTTTGTTGGCGTGGCTCTTCTTGTCGGAGGCGAGCTGCTGGTCGACCTGCGACTCGATGCGCTGGTAGCGCGAGAAGACCTCGGCATCGTCGAAGTTGAACATGCGCGCGGAGAGGAGCTCGGCGTCGGCCTGCGTGGCATCGCGCTGGAGGTTGACCCGCGTCGTGCTGGAGTCGACGTCCTCCTTCTGCCGCTTGTTGCCGGCCGTGGCCAGATCCTCGTTGCCGGTGCGCAGCAGGAGCGTGAAGTCGCTGGCGTCGAAGCGCGCCACGAGATCGCCCTTTTTCAGCATCGTGCCGTCGTCGGCGATCCAGGCCACCTTCAGCGGCCCCTCGGCGGCGTCCTGCGGGGCGTTGACCGTGGCCGAGTTCTTGGCCTTCAGATTCCCCTCGGTCGTGACGCGCCGCGCGAAGTGGGAGGGAACGACGGTGTAGACGGGAACGTCGGCCGCGCGATGACAGCCAAGGCCAAGCAGGAGCGCCACCACCGTCACACGGGAAATCACGACTTCTCCTTCTCGTCGCTTTTCTTCGCGATCAACACCCGATCCCCGTCGCGCAGCCCGTGGAGCACTTCCACGACTTTGTCGTTCTGCTTGCCGACCTTCAGCGTCACCGTCTCGACGCCGAAGAGGTTGCGGCGAACGACGGTGGCGCCCGCGGCCGAGGCGAACACCGCCTCGCGCGGCACGACGATGGCGTTCTTCGAGTGCGCCAGCTCGATCGTCCCCTGGAAGCGCATCCCCGGCCGCATCTTGGCCGGATCGCTCTTGTCGAGCCCGATCTCCACCTTTAGCACCTTCAGCGGATCGCGCGTGTTCTGCTGCTGCTGCACGGTCGTGGCGGCGCTGACGATCGTGCCGTGCAGCTCGTCGTCGGGATGGGCATCGAGGCGCAGCGTCACGCGCTGCCCCACCGCGACCTTGCCGGCGTCGATCTCGTCGACCTCCCCCTTGGCGATCATCCGCGTCAGGTCGGGGATTTCCATGACCCGCTCGGCGCGCCAGCAGGTGTCGCCGACTTTCTTCTTGTCGCCGCGCCAGTTCTGCGAGTAGACGACGGTGCCGGAACGCGGCGCGCGCACGGTCATGCGGCCGATGGCGTCCTTCGTCTCGGCGACGATGGTGGAGGCGCGCTGGTACTTGCTCTCCAGCAGGGCGATCTCCGCCGCCGCGGCCCGTTCGAGGTCGCGGATGCGCGCGCCGGTCTCGGCGACCTCGCGCTTGGACAGGGCGAAGTCGAGCTCGACCTGCTTCCGCTCCTTGACGCCGATGATGTCCGCCGGCGTCTCGAGCTTGAGCTCGGTCTTGCGCAGCTTGGCCTGGGCCTCGGCCAGGTTCATGTTCTCGTCCTCGCGGCGCAGGCGAAGGTCGGCGCGGCGCTTCTCGATCTCTTTGCTGGCCTGCTCGGACTCGGCGCTGTTCTCATCGAGGCGCTTCTGGAGATCGCTGACGTCGAAGCCGAGGATCGGGTCGCCGGCTTTCACGTCGCTTCCCTCCGGCGCCATCATCGCGATCTTGAAGTCCCAGACGTTGGCGAGCTGCGGCGGGCCGAACGTCCCCGCCTCGGCCGAGGCCAGCGTGCGGGTGACGTCGACGCGGGTGGCGATGTCGGCACGCGCGACGTTCACCCATTCGCCCCGCCGATCGGCAGCGAGCTGGTTGCGCAGCGTCCATCCGCCGCCGACGAAGAGGATGACGATCGCCAACGGAACGAGAACGCGCGCGCGGATCATGGCAGCACCACGCATTCCTGGGCGTTGCAGGGGCCGAGCTTCAGGTCGTGACGACCGGCGATGTCGGCGCGCGAGATGAGCATCGCGTTCGGCCGCTCCTCGCGGCGGATCATGACCAGGGCCGAGAGCCCCGGCCGCATGCGCGACGGATCGATCTTGTCGAGCTTCACGATGACGCGGAAGGCGCGGCGCATCGACGCCCGCGCACTCTCCTGCGCGACGGCGGAGATCTCGGTGACACGGCCGGTGTAGGTCGTCGACGGGTAGGCGTCGAGGATGACGCGCGCGGGCATGCCGGCCCGGACGCGGCCGTCGTCGACGTCGGCGAGGGCTGCCTCGATGCGCAGCGACGACGGCTCCGGGATGAGCGCCAGCGGCATGCCCACCCAGGCCGGGTCGCCGACCTGGAACTTGCGTCCCTCCCACGGATGATCGCGAATGACGACGAGCCCGCCGCGCGGCGCGCGCAGGGTCAGAGCGACGATGGCCTCCTCGGCCTCCTGCTGCTCGCGCCGGGCCCGGTCGAGGGCCACCTGCAGGTTCGCCCCCTCGGCGCGTACGCCTTCTTTCTGAGCGCGAAGGAGGTCGCGGGCCTTCGCGAATTCGACGGTGGCGCGCTTGAACTTCGTCTGGCGGTCTTCGTACTCGCGCAGGGAGAGGACTTCCTTCGGCACGGCGGCGTCGAGCGCGGCTTTGTCGAGGTCGACGCGCTTCCGCTCCGCGTCTAGCTCCTTCTGGGCCGTGTCGGCCGACCACTCGGCCTGCTTCTGGGCGAGCTGCTGCTCGGCCTGCACGACGGCCTGCTTCTTCGCATCGAGGTTGCTGGCGAACGGACCGTTGTCGAGCTCGACGACGCGGTCGCCTTCCTTCACCTCGGAGCCGTCGACGGCCAGCCACTTGATCGAGGTCTGCCACGACGGCAGCCGCGGCATGGCGATGGTCGAGCCGGAGGCGGCGTTGAGCTCGCCGGTGAGGACCATGTCGTTGATGAACGTGCCGCGATGCACGCGCGGCGCATTCGGCGCGCCGTCGTTGCGGTAGCCGAAGAAGCATCCGCCAGCGAAAAGGGCCAGGACGGCGATTTGTGCGCGCATCGTCGGTTGGACGGGAGAAAAACCCGAAAGTATCGTCGCTGCTTCCAAAGATTACAGCCAGCGCCGCACGCGGCGGCGATAGTCGCTGTATTGGACGCCGAATTTGCGCTCGAGATAGGTCTCCTCGCGGCGAATGACGCCGAAGGTGATGACGAGCAGCACGACGGGCAGAAGGATGACCGCGGCGACGGCATGAAGCATCATCGCCACGCCGACGAAGACAACGGTCATGGAGAGGTAGAGCGGATTGCGCGTGAAGCGAAACGGGCCGCCGCTGACGATGGCCAGGGCGGGCTTGAAGGGATTGATGTTCGTGCGCGCCCGGACCATCTCCGAGCGCGCCCAGAAGGCGAAGGCGAACGCCGCGACGACGAGCACCGCGCCGATGACGCGCCCGTACGGCACGCCGACCGGCGGCAGCACGTAGCGGGCAAGCGCCCAGCCGGCGGCCAGGAACGCCAGGAAGATCAGCGGCGGCGGAGCGAGGACGCCGGGGCGGTCAGACTCGGGCATGCGCGAATTCTAAGGCTGCGGCGAAACTGCAGATGGCAGCAGGTCGTCGCCCGGAATCGGCCACGACATCTTCAGCGCGCTCGGCACGCGCGGCGGGAAATCGACGAGCGCCGTGTCGTCCGGCACGTCCGCCCCTTCCAGGCCGAGCGTCGGCGGATGAATCCGGATGAATTTCAACTCTTCGAGCTTGCGCAGTGCCAGCCGGTAGCGGTGGCGGGAGAGCTCGTTCACACTGGCGTGCTCGATGTAGATCTCGTCGATGCGGACCTGTTTCCGTCCGGCAAAGGCCGTCAGCAGCTCGCGTGCGAGGCGCCGGATCATCTCCCGCCGGTAGCGCTCCTGGACGTGGACGAAGTGATCCTTCGGCACGTTGTGGATGTCGGCGATCTCGTTCGTGTTGATGCGTAGATTTCCTTGGAACGACGACAGCGGCAGCCGCCCGTCGGCAAGACATTTGTCGACTTCATCGTAGCAATAGCGGCGGACCTCGCCGATGGTGATGCTCTCGATGTCGCCGGTCGATGACTTGTCGTAACGAACGAAGCGACCGTAATACAAGCGGTTGTCGTGCATCCGCACGAACAGCCACGGCTTCTGCACCGACCACGGAAAGAGGGCGATGACCTCTTCGTGAAAGAGCGGGTGCCATAGAAAGTACGAAAAGAGCGCCACCGTTTCGAGCATCAACCACAAAACGACGCGAAAGATCCAGGCGATGACGTGCAGGAGCTTGCGCAGACCTCTGTGATCGCCGTCGCGGCGGGGAATCCGGTCGCGAAGCAAGGGCCGCTCGGTCACGCGTTTGAATGCATAGCCGTAACAGAGGCCGCTCGCCAGTGACACGATCATCAGAGCAGCGAGGTACGTCAGCAAGAGCGGACGGCGGTTCTCGTCGATGATGAACTTCTGGATTTCTTCTTTCCGCTCGGCGATCCCCGCCGCCACGACCCTGTAATCGAGCGATGCATTCCAATGGCAAGCGCCGACGATGCGCCCGAACCACGCCCAGAAGACCGTCAGCAGATTCAGAATCGCCGACGGGATGACGGCGGCGAAGAACTGCTCGATCTCGCCGCTGTCGCGCCGGCGGCCGAGGTCGACCGTGTACTCCGAGCCGGTTTTGAAGGCGAGGTACGGGAAATAGAGGAAGGCAAAGAAGAACGCCAGGATGTATCCGATGAAGTGAAGGCCGACCTCCATCTATCGACCTCCAGGAATCCTGATGTGACCTAACGTCTGCCCATGACCGCGGACACCGGCTCCGAGCCGCGCGCCGACAGCCGCGGCGCCGTGGCCGTGGCCGCCGAAATGGAGGCGGCGGCGATTGACGATTCGTCGCCGTTCGTTTCGGGCTCGTGACGGTACAGAGAGTCGTCGTCGTCCGGCACCTGCGGCTTCGGTACAACACGGAGGTCGCGAAAGTACGTGCCGACTTGCGGATTGGGAGTGGAGTAGACGGCGTTGATCAGCCGCTCGATGAAGTCGAAGATCGCCATTGAATTCTCCCGAGATCGCGCAGTTCAAACCCGGGGCCAGCGCCCCGAACCTCACGTTCTCATCCGTTTTGGAGTGGTCTGCCTCCGTCCTTACTTCCTTGTTCGACGAGACATGCGGTTGATTCGAAACAGCACCACGGATCGGGTGGGGGAGCCGAATCAATCTCAATTTACGTCCCTCCTGGCCGCAAGTCACGCCAAAACTGTCACCTTGGGGCGAACGTCCGTTGCTGAAGCCGGACACTCTACATATAGGAGTGACGGAAATGACCGTTTCCACACCCGGCCGGCTGCCGGCGCGGCCGTGGCGCGTGAATGCCCACGCCGGAGTGCCTAGGCGAACGGTCTCCCGTTTTCTTCATTCTGCATTCGCATTCCAGATTTCTAATTTTCCGTTGGCAAAGGCCCTACTGCGCGAACTTCACCGGCAGCCCCATCTCCCTCAGCAAATTGTGCGCCCCGTCCACCGCGTCCATGACCCACAGCATGTACACCGCGTCGACGTGGATCGAGCGCGTGATCGTCGGATCGAAAATGAAATCGCTGCCGAGGGACTCGTACGTCCCGTCGAAGAGCAGGCCGCAGAGCTCGCCCTTGGCGTTCAGCGTCGGCGAGCCGGAGTTGCCGCCGGTTGTGTCGACGTCGGAGAGGAAATCGACCGGCACCGCGCCGAGCTGCGGGTCGACGTAGCCGGCCGTCCTGTTGGCCTGGATCGCCGCCAGCTCCCCCTTCGGCGCGTCGAACTCGCCGCTGCCGGTGTTCTTCTGCACGATTCCCGCGACCGTCGTCTGCGGCGTGTAGGCGACGCCGTCGCGCGGCGCGTAGCCCTTCACCTGCCCGAACGTGATGCGCAGCGTCGAGTTCGCGTCGGGGTAGAGCCGCCCGCCGGTCATCCCGCGCAGCGCCTCGAGGTAGAGCGGGCGGACGCGCGTCATCGCTCCGGCCAGCTCCTTCTCCCGCCGCTCGTTCTCCAGCGACAGCGGCGAGAGCGCCGCGGCCAGATCGAGCAGCGAGTCATGCCGCGCCGAGAGCTGCGCCGTCGTCTCGCCCTGCATCGCCTTCCGCTCGTTCAGGTCGGTGACCTTCGTGTTCGCGTAGAGCTGGTCGAGGAACGGCTCGACGCCGCCGGCCTTGGCGATGGCGTCGTCGAGCGCCTTGATGCGCTGGTCCGCCGGGAGCTTCTGTGACTCGTTCAAAAAGTAGCGCAGCCCGGCCCGGTCCGACTTCGCCTCGATCGTCTTCTGCGCGCGTGCCACCCCCTCGGCGATGCGCGGCCAGTCGCGCTGCTGGAAACCGGACTCGCGCTCGATGTCCCCCTTCGGCCGCTCCAGGCTCAGGCGGTAGAGCGTCGACGCCTGCGACAGCATCGGCGACGAGCGGAGGACCCACTGGTAAACCATGTCTCGCTGGCGTGTCGCCGCCGACTTCGCCTGCAGGGCGTTGAGCTGGTCGAGCGTGCCGGCGTACTTCTTGGCCTCGCTCGGATGCGCGGCGATCCAGGCGTTCAGCTCCGCCTCGCGCTTCTGCCGCTGGGCCACGATGCTGAACTTCTCGAAGCCTGTCAGCGATCCGGTGTAGTTCTTCAGCGTGTTGTCGTTCCCTTTCACCCGGCTGGCGTTCGCGATCTCGACCTTCTTGTCGTTCTTCCCCATCTCGCGCAGGATGTTGTTGAGGTCCGTCGCGTAGCGGACGAAGGTCGGGAAGGTGTACTCCTGCATCGACTTCACCTCGGCCGCGGTGCGGTAGCGGAACGTCCGGCCCGGATAGCCGGCCACGAGCACGAAGTCGCCAGGGTTCATCCCCTCGTTCGACACCTTGAGATAGTGCGCCGGGTGGTAGGGCACGTTGTCCTTCGCGTAGTCGGCCGGCTTGCCGTCCTTGCCGACGTAGGCGCGCAGGTACGACCAGTCGCCGGTGTGGCGCGGCCACATCCAGTTGTCGGTCTCGCCGCCGAAATCGCCGATGCCGAGGGCGGGAGCGTAGACCATGCGGACGTCGCGGATCTCCATCTGCGTCGTGCGGATGTACGACGCCCCTTCATAGAACGACGCCACGCGGCAGCGCACGCCGCCGGGCTTCTCGCACTCGGCGACGAGCTCCTTGACGTTGCGGTCGATGGCCTTCTCGCGGTCGATGTCGGAGAGCGTCGCGGCCAGGCCGCCGGTCACGCGCGGCGTGACGTCCTCGATCGTCGTGGTGACGAAGACGCGCGAGCCTGGGCCGGCCGGCAGCTCCTCCTCCATCGTCTTGGCTAGGAAGCCGTTGGTGATGAGGTCGCGCTGGGGCGTGGAGTTGAACTGCAGCGCGCCGAAGCCGCAATGGTGGTTCGTGACGATGAGCCCCGTGGGCGACACGAAGGACGCGCTGCAGCCGCCGAGCGAGATCACCGCGCCCATCGGATCGCCGGTGAGGTCGGCGAAGCGCTGCGGGTCGATCTTCAGCCCGAGCTTCTGCAGCTCCGGCCCGAGCTGCGGGATCTGCTGCGGCATCCACATCCCCTCGCCGGCCACGAGCGGCACGGCGGCCAGGGAAAGCAACAAGACGAGCTTTTTCACGTAAGTTCTCCTCTGAAACAGCGGCGAATGATACCTCTGCGTCTGCCGTATCATTCCCCTGGAACAGGAGGCACACCGTGGGTTTCTGGGACAATTTGAAAACAGAAGCGAAAACGCAGTTCATCGAGATCATCCAGTGGCTCGATGAGTCGAACGACACGCTCGTCTATCGCTTCCCCGTCTACAACCAGGAAATCAAAATGGGCGCGCAGCTGACGGTTCGCGAGAACCAGGTGGCGCTGTTCATCAACGAAGGCAAAGCCGCCGACCTCTTCACGCCCGGCCGCTACGAGCTGACCACGCAGACGATCCCCATCCTCACGGCGCTGCGCGGCTGGAAGTACGGCTTCGCCTCGCCGTTCAAGGCCGAGGTCTACTTCTTCAACACGCGCCTCTTCACCGACCTGAAGTGGGGAACGACGAACCCGGTGATGATGCGCGACAAGGACTTCGGCATGATCCGCCTGCGCGCGTTCGGCACGTACGCGATGCAGATCAGCGACGCCAAGCAGTTCTTCGCCGCGGTGGTGGGGACGCGCGGGCTGACGACGACGAACGACATCCTCGGCCAGCTGCGCTCGACGATCATCTCGCGCCTCTCCGACGCCATCGCCTCCGCGAACATCGCCGCGCTCGACATGGCCACGAAGTACGACGAGCTCGGACAGGCGGCCGTGGAGCAGCTCGGCCCCGAATTCCAAAAGTACGGCCTGGAGCTGTCGCGTTTCTTCGTCGAGAACGTGTCGCTGCCGGAGGAAGTCGAGGCCGCGATCGATCAGCGCACGAAGCTCGGCGTCCTCGGCGACCGCATGGGCCAGTACACGCAGCTGCAGGTGGCCGACTCGATTCCGCTCGCCGCCGCGAATCCTGGCGGCTTGGCCGGCGCAGGCGCAGGCTTAGGCGCCGGCTTCGCCATCGGCGGGGCAATGGGCTCGGCGTTCGGCGGGGGCATGGCCGCCCCCGGCGCCGCCCCACCCCCGCCCCCGCCCGGCGGAGGCTCGGCCAGCGCCGCGCCGCGATGGTCGCTGGCGATCGACGGCAAGACGTACGGCCCGTACACGGACGACGCGCTCCGGGCGATGGTGCAGAGCGGTCAGGTCCCACCGTCGACGCAGGCGTGGAGGCCAGGCGCGAGCGGGTGGGCGGCGGTGTCGGAGTTTCCCGAGCTGGGATTGAGCTCGCCGCCGCCACCGCCTCCGCC
>JBKOUP010000274.1:0-2281 GCA_046723495.1 Acidobacteriota bacterium | reverse complement strand
GAGTAAGGTCACGAGTAAGTACCAGGTCAGCATTCCCAAGGCGCTGGCAGATCAGCTCGGCGTTCGTCCCGGCGACGAGGTCGAGTGGGAGGTCGCCGGCAATGAGTTCCGCGTCAGACCTGCGAAAAAGTCTCTGTCGGTCGAAGAGCGCTTGAAAATGTTCGACGAGTCTATGAAGATGGTGGCCGCCCTTCAAAAAAAACGCCGCCTGAAGGGATCGCGGGACTGGACGCGCGAGGACCTTTACTACGACCGTGGCCTCAACAATCGTTGACACGAATATCATCGTCTACAGTTACGATCCACGGGACCTCCGCAAACACCGTATCGCAGCCGAGTTTCTGCGGCACGGCCTCGCCGAACAATCCATTTGCATCTCGTATCAGGCGGTCGTGGAGTTCTACGCGGCAGTGACCCGCCGCGGTCGCAATAACAGCGTTCCGCTTCTCGATCACGCCAACGCCACTCGCGAAACTGAAAAGATGCTCGCAGAGTTCGCCGTGCTCTATCCGACCGACGACATCATCCGAGCCGCAATGCACGCCACAGCCGTCTATCAACTCCCGTGGTACGACGCGCTGATGTGGGCGTACGCCGAAGTCAACGGATTGACCGAGCTTATTTCGGAAGATTTCCAGCACGGCCGCCTATACGGCCACGTACGCGTCGTCAATCCCTTCCTGTAGCCGCCGCTTTCCGCTAATCTCCCGCGCGCCATGCCCATCCTCGTCGTCGGCACCGTCGCATTCGATTCCATTCAGACGCCCTTCGGCAAAGCCGACCGCTGTCTCGGCGGCTCCGCCACTTACTTCTCCGTCGCCGCCTCCTTCTTCACCGAGGTCGACCTCATCGCCGTCATCGGCGAGGACTTCGGCGACGACGATCTGGCCGTCTTCCGCGGCCGGAACATCAACCTCGACGGCCTCGAGCGCGTCGACGGCGCCAAGACCTTCTTCTGGCGCGGCGAGTACGGCTACGACCTCAACGTCGCTCAGACGCGCGAGACGCAGCTCAACGTCTTCGCCGACTTCCATCCGCGCCTCAACGAGAGCCAGCGCAACACCGACGTCCTGTTCCTCGCGAACATTCACCCCGAGCTGCAGATGGACGTGCTGCACCAGGCCAAGCGGCCGCGCCTCGTCGCTCTGGACACGATGAACCTCTGGATCGACACGAAGCGCGCGGAGCTCGAGCGCGCCTTTGCTCAGGTCGACCTCGTCGTCATCAACGAGGCCGAGGTGCGGCAGTTCACGCGCGAGCCGAACCTGGTCAAGGCCGCGCGGCAGATCCTCTCCCTCGGCCCGAAGACGCTCGTCGTCAAGCGCGGCGAGTACGGCGTGCTCCTCGTCTCGAAGGACGCCCTCTTCGCCGCGCCGGCGTATCCGCTGGAGAATGTCTTCGATCCCACCGGCGCCGGCGACACCTTCGCCGGCGGCTTCCTCGGCTACCTGGCCTCGCGCCGCGAGGTCAACGACCGCGAGCTCCGCCGGGCCACCGTCTTCGGCAGCGTCCTGGCGTCGTTCACCGTGGAGAAGTTTTCGCTCGACCGGCTGCGGGAGATCAGCCTTGCGGACGTGCAGGAGCGCTATCAGGACTTCCGGGCGCTCACGCACTTCGAGGACTTCGACGTGTAGCCCTAGGTGATCAGGAAGTCGAACGCGTCGACCTTCACGATTTCCTTGTCGGGCGCGGTGAGGGTGAAGCGGCACGGCGCCATGCCGTCCTTGAGCGCTTCGTACTCGAAGCGGAACTCCACCTGGTGGCCCGGACCGGAGCCGTGCGGGATTGTCTTCTCGCCGACGAACTTGACGGCGTGCTGGCCGAGGCCGAGCTGCTGCTTCCACTGATAGCCGGTGCCGGCGTTCGCCAGCAAACCGACGCCGAACTTCGTGCCTTTGTTCTCCACGAGAACCGTGGAGTTGGGCGGGAGCGTTTGGATCTCTGTCATGGTGCCTCCTTGGTGCGCTGTTCTCCCGCAGCACCCGAAACATACATCCGCGTTGATCGCTTGCAGGTAAGGGCATCACCGGCCGGGAGGGTCATCTGACCATCAGCCGGCGGAGGGATCGTAGGCGTTCTGCACGGCATCCCACATGCGGTAATACTCGTCGCGGACGGAGGGGTCGAGCTGCTCACCGAGGTCGCGGGGCAGCTTCAGGATTTTGATGACTTCCACCACGTCGCCGAGATCTTTGAGGCGATCGACAGCGCTCAATCCGGACGCGAGTTTTAGCTCGATCAGCTTCGGCAGAACGATTACGCGGTGCCCCTCGCGCTCGAC
>JBKOUP010000289.1:0-11054 GCA_046723495.1 Acidobacteriota bacterium | reverse complement strand
CTCTCCTTCACGATGAGTGGAATCTTCGAGGCTTTGCGTCGCCGATCACGTCATCTGATTCGCCCTCAACACCCCAAGCGACGTTACCAGCGCGCTGACAGCCGCTACCTCGCACGGAGGTTAAGTTAGTGCGTATGCGGGGGACAGGTGGTCGTAGCGAGGACACCACCTGTACCCTGTGCCCTGTGCCCTGTGCCCTGTCCCCTGTCCCCTGTGCCCTGTCCCCTGTCCCCTGTCCCCTGTCCCCTGTGATGCCTGTCACCTGCCCTCGTGTGGAATATCGCAGTCGCGACTGAGACTTAGTCTCAATACTGCGACCATGATCGTCTGCCTCTGCCGCGGCGCCTCCGATTCCGTCATCAACTCCGCCATCGACGATGGGGCCCGCTCCGTCCGCGATCTCCAGCGCTGCGGCATCGGCGATCAGTGCGGGTCCTGCCACAACGTGCTCCGCAAAATGCTCGCCGCGGCCTCTGCCGAGCGCGAGGCGGCCATGGTCGCCGCCGCCTGCTGCCCGGTCCACGCGGCCGCCGTGGTACCCTCGCTGCCATGAAGGGCGACAAGAAGATCATCGACATCCTCAACGACGTCCTCACGGCCGAGCTCACGGCCATCAACCAGTACTTCGTCCACGGCGAGATGTGCGACAACTGGGGCTACGAGCGCCTGCACGACAGGATCCGCAAGCACTCCATCGGCGAGATGAAGCACGCCGAGGAGGTGATCGAGCGGATCCTTTTCCTCGACGGCATCCCCAACATGCAGCGCCTCGGCAAGGTGAACATCGGCGAGAGCGTCCCCGAGCAGCTCCGCATCGACCTGGCCCTGGAGATGGACGCGGTGGCCCGCCTCAACAAGCACATCGTGACGTGCAACGAGCTCGACGACAACAACACCCGGCACCTCCTCGAAGAGATCCTCGAGGACGAGGAGGAGCACATCGACTGGATCGAGTCGCAGCTCTCGCTGATCGACCAGGTCGGCGCGCAGAACTACCTGGCCGCGCAGATCCGCGAAGAAGAATCGTAGCGACAGCGCCGTCGCGCGGCGCGCGCGAACTGATCGTCGAAGCGCCGCGGCATCGGAACGACGTGGTGCTTGTCGCGATACGGCTCCGTCTCGAGCATGACGTTGAAGCCGGCGGCGGAGATGATGCGTGCCGCGCCCGCGAATAAGGTGCTTGCCGGCACGACGTCGAGTCCGATTCCGCATTGGCTGACGACGACGATCGGCGCCGCGTCGCGCTCGATCCGCTGCAGCTCCTCGGCGTAGGCGACGAGGTCGCGGACTTCCTGCTCGGGACCGGAGTGGACGACGAGCCAGTACGGAAGGGCGCAGGGCGCAGGGGGCGGGGCGCAGGGGATTGTGGTCGCGGCGATCTCCAGCTCGACCACGCGTTCACATGGGACGCTGTGGCTCACCTCCTCGACAACGTACACCGTTCCGAAGCGCGGCAGCGGGCGCGGGACGCAGCGGCGGTACTCGTCCCACCGCAGCAGCCGCGCGACGTAGTCGAGCGGCACGCCGGCCTCGGCGAGCTCGCCGAAGAGGCCGAGGGGGAAGGCATCGGCGATGATGCGCTCGGGCTCGAGGCCGCGCAGCGAATCGACGACGGGATAGCGGCCGGTGACGCGCTCGTCGCGCACCGATGCCACGATCACGGCGTCGTCGATGCCGAGGGCGTCGAGCACGCGGCGCGCGCGCGTGGCGTGGCCGAGTCCGCCGCCGAGCGCGTAGTAGGCGATCATCGGTTGCGGGCCATCAGCTCGGCGATCATCACGTACTTCTCCGTCATCGGCATGCGGTCGAAGAGAAACACGCCGTACGACGGCTCGAGCTTGCCGGTGGCGCGGGTGAAGCGGACCTTGCCGTCGCTGTTGGTGACGACGGTGTTCGTGCCGTCGAAGGTGATCGTGCCGAGGGGCTCCTCGTTCGGGCCGGCCAGCGTGGCCTTCTCCGGTGACTCCGTGCGGATGCGCCGCGGGGCCGTGTCGTTGTCGTTGTCGGCGATCTTGATCTTGTCGGGATAGAGGTGCACTTTCCAGCGCACGACCGAGAGGCTGGACGTGGTGATCCTGAAGCCGTAGCTGCGGTCGCTGGCCCTGACGAAGGGGGAGCCGCCGTCGATCTGGTAGTCGCGGTCGCCGCTCATGGTCCTGGCCGTGCCGACGAGGTCGTGGCGATCGCCGTTCTCGTAATAGACGATGGCGATGTCGGTGCCGCTCTGGCCCTTGGCCATGCCGATGGAGACGAGCTGGTCGGCCGGGCCGCCCGTCTTGGCGCGCTGCTCGGTGACCGCTTTCTTGTACCGCTCCTCAATGTCGCTTTTTCCGCCACACGCCGACGCGGCGATCAGCAGCGGCACCAGCCAGGCTTTCCACATGGCTCCTCCTTGTCTCGTCGAGGACGTCGATGTAGCGGCGCGCTTCGTCGCGCGCATCGCAGCGTTCGCGGGTCACGCGCGCCGCGCTCGCGCCCATCCGCGCAACCGTGGCCTCATCGGCCTCGGCCGCGCGCGCGATCGCGGCCAGGCATCCCTGCTCGTCGCCGGGCTCGAAGAGGAAGGCGTTCTCGCCGTCGGTGAGCAGGTCGCGCATTCCGCCGGTGCGCGAGGCGATGAGCGGCGTCCCGAGCGAGGCCGCCTCGATCAGGACGTTCGGGAAGCCGTCGTAGTGCGAGGGGATGACGACGAAGTCGCTGGCGAGGTAGTACGGAATGAGATCGAAGCGGTCGACCGGCGGAATGACGTCGAGGCCTTCCAGATCGGTTTCGCCGACGACCAGAAGGCGGAAGTCCTCGCCGGAGCGGCGCAGGGCATCGAGGAGAAAGGGGACGCCTTTCTTCGACTTGAGGTGGCCGAAGAGGCCGAGCAGGCGTCGTTCGCCGCGGAGCGCGGCGGCGCGGGCGCGGTCGGCGTCGGTCGGCTGCCAGAGCTCGAAATCGATCCCGTTCGCGATCACGCGCGCCTCGATCTCATGCAGCGCGGCGATCTTCTCTGCCTGCTCCGTCGTCACCGTGCAGACGGCGGCGGAGCGGCGCAGGGCATCGTCGAGGATCGGCCGCCGCCGCGGATCGAAAAGGCCGGCATCGAGCTCGTTACCGCGCAGCATCGTCACGAGCGGGCGGTCGATCCAGGCCGCGAACGCCGGCGCGGCCAGGAGCGGCAGATAGCCGCCGAAGGCGACGACGTGCGTGACCGCGCGCAGGTCGAACGCGCCGCGGGCGCGGTTCCAGGCGCAGTTGATCGTGTGCGCGGGGTCTTGCTCGAGCGGCCACCGCAGATGCCCGCGGCGCAGCTCGGGGCGGGTGGCGCGGCGGTCGAAGTGAACGATGTCGACGGCCACGCCCTCCTGCGTCAGGCCGCGCGCGATGCGGTCGCACGACTCCGACATCCCGCCGCGGTCGGGCGGGTAGTTCTCCGTCACGAGCAGAACGCGATGCATCAACTGTCTCCGAAGCCGGCGCCGCGCTCGTCGTCCTCGATCATCCCCGCCGTGCGGTTGCGGAAGGCGCGGTGGTCGACATGGTCCCAATACGCGCCGGCCAGCGCGGCCGCGCCGAGTCCGCCGAGGAGAAGCGGCGCGTAGCCGCTGCGGCGGTAGTAATCGCGGCGGTAGCCGGAGGCCCACTCGGCGTCGTACTGCTGGTCCTTCGCCGGGTCGGCGGCCGCGCACTCCAGGCACTTCGTGTAGCCGCTGCGCGCGGAGAGGTGCTCGTTGCACATGGGGCGGCCGCAATTCGAGCAATTCCGCACCTCGGCGTTCTCGCAATTGCGCAGCGTGAGCAAACCGCGTTGAGCCATGCAAGCCATGTCGTCTTCTCCTAGCTCGGCGCCTGTTTGTAGAGGCCGGCGATGACGTTGATGATGTCGTCGGGGGGAATGGCATCGATCGTGGGGTGCTTCAGCTTCGCTTCGCCGTGCAGCGTCTGCTTCTCGCCGTACGTCTTCGCCTTCAACGTGAGGTCGGCCTCGATCTCCACGCGCTTCTTCCGCTTCGTCTTCAGCTTCGACTTCCCGGAGCTGCCGCGCTTCCAGTAGCTCTTCTCGATGATGGTCTCGTCGACGCTCCAGCGCAGGCGGCTGCCGTCGTGGAGGACGCCTTCGCCCGACATCCACGGATCGCTGTACGTCGTGTACGTGGCCTTGTCGATCTTTTCCTTGCCGGTCTGCTTCTCCTTCGACATCGGCAGGCGGAGGTCGAGCTTGATCTCGACCGGGTCGTCGCCAAAGTCCTCGCGCAGCGCGACGAGGAGCGGCACCGCGCACTTGCGCAGGTTGTCGGAGATGTCCTCCGACTTCTTCCGATTCCAGACGAACAACAGCACGACTCCGACGGCCACCAGGCCGACGGCAATGACGAAATGGAACGGAATCGTGTTGACGAAGACCGCGACCACGCCGAGGACGAGGGCCAGGGCGCCGAGACAGCCGGCCCGCTGCCGCGACGTGTCGCCGGCGGCGTCGTACTGCGCGACCGGCTGGAGGATGGCGATGAGGTCGTTGATCGGACGGTTCAGCGAGACCTGTTTCTGGCGGACGATGTTCGTTTGTTCACTGTTGAGCGGCGGTTTCGGCATCGACTCTCTCCTCGATGATGCTGCGGTATTCGGAACGGAGCGCGGCCAGCGACCGCGTCCAGGTGAATCGCTCTTCGACGGTGCGCCGCGCGGCGGCGCCGAGCTCGCGGGCCAGGGCGGGATGCTCGATGAGGATGCGCAGCGCGCGGGCCAGCTCGGCGGGGCGGTCGGGGTGGACGAGCCAGCCGTTCTCGCGGTGGCGGATGAGCTCGCGCACGGGCGGGAGGTCGGAGGCGACGACGGCGACGCCGGCGGCCATCGACTCGACGATCTTCAGCGGCGCGCAGCCCTGCTCGGCGTTGCGCGCGCAGTCGCTGAGCGGCGCGACGGAGACGAGGGCGTTGCGGCGAAATTCGGCCAGCTCGCGCTCGTCGAGCGCGTAGTGCCACTCGATCGGCACGTGCAGCTTTTCGGCGAGCTTCTCGTACGGCTTCCATGCGCGCGACTGGCGCGAGGCGCAGATGACGAGGCGGAGGTGCGGGAAATCGGCGAGGCGGGCCACGGCGCGGATCAGTGTCTCGATGCCCTGCCACGATTGGGGGGAGCCGAAGTAGAGGATGTCGTTGCCGTCGCCGCGCTCGTACAAATCGGCGCCATTCGGAATCACGCGGATTTTTTCGGCGGCGACGCCGAGCGACGTCAGGCAGCGCGCCGTCGTCTCCGACGGCGTCACGATCCGGTCCGCCGCGGCGCAGCAGGCCAGCTCCAGCGCGCGGACTTTCTCCAGTGTCGGCGCGCCGAGGTCGTAGAGATGCGGCAGCTCGATCGACGGCAGGGCGTTGACCTCGTACACCGTCGCGTATTCGTGCGGGCGCAGGGCGATGGCCGCGCCGCTCCATGGATCGCGGAAGTGGGCGAGCTCGAGGCGCGGCATCTCGTCGATCAGGCGGGCGAGGGCGTTGCCGAAGCCGGCCGTGCGGTCGAGGAAATGCTCTTCCGCGCCCTCGTAGCGGATCACGTCGACGGCGCCGTCGCGCTGCCGGCGCGGAAAGCCGTCGCCGCCGAGGACGTAGAGCACGCCGCCGCCGAGCTCGTCGAACAGCGCGCGCGCAAAGCGGTCGATGTGAATCGCCGCCCCTTTCCGCGAGGGGAATCGGTCGAACGCCGCGTAGAGAGCGCGGTGGTTTTGGACCGTCATACAATCAACCCCGATGAAGATCCGGCTCCTCTTCTTCGCGGTGTTGCGCGACATCGTAGGCAAAAGCGAAGCGGATGTGGAGGTTCCCGACGGCACCCGCGCCGCCGACCTCTGGCAAAGCCTGCGCGCCGAGCACGCCCAGCTGGCCGCGTACGCGCAGCCGATGACCGCGGTCAACGAGAGCTATGTGCGGGCGGATTCGCCGCTGCGCGACGGCGACGAGGTGGCCTTCATCCCACCGGTGGCGGGCGGATGACCTACCTGACTGACGACCCGATCGACACCGCCGCGCTCGTGCGCCGGCTCCTCCGCCACTCCGACGGCGCGCTCGTGGTGTTCGAAGGCGTCGTGCGCGACCACAGCGAAGGCAAGCCGGTCGAGTCGATCTTCTACGACGCCTACCGCCCGATGGCGGAGAAGGAGATCGGCGCGATCGTCGACGGCGTCCGCGGCGAGTGGCCCGACGTCGCCGTCGACTGTCTCCACCGCCTCGGACATCTCGTCGTCGGCGAGACGTCGATCGCCATCGCCTGCGTCTCGCCTCACCGCGCCGAGGCCTTCGCGGCGTGCCGGGCCATGATCGACCGCATCAAGCAGACCGTGCCGATCTGGAAGAAGGAGCGGACGCCGGACGGCGAGGAGTGGGTGGGATGGCAGCACCAATGCTGACGCCAATCCCGGCCGCCTCAGCGATCGTGCTGCGCGACGACCCGCTGGAGGTGCTGATGATGCGCCGCCACGTGCGGGCCAGCTTTGCGCCGGACGTCTGGGTCTTCCCCGGCGGCGCGGCGGAAGACATCGACCGCACGCGCGCCGAGGGCGACCTGCTCAACAGCATGCGCTACGCCGCCGCGCGCGAGCTCTTCGAGGAGACCGGCGTCAGCCTCGGCGAGCCGCTCGATCTGGAGAGGCTCGTCTGGACGTCGCGCTGGATCACGCCGAAGGGCTCGCCGAAGCGCTTCGACACGTACTTTTTCCTGACCGCCGTCGGGCGCGACGTCGTCGCCGTCGCCGATGCGCGCGAGGCCGTCGACATCACCTGGATCTCGCCGGCCGATGCCCTGCAACGCGACGACTTCCCGCTGCTCTTTCCGACGCGGCGGAACCTGGAGGCGCTCGTCGGATTCCGCAGCGCCGCGGAGCTGATCGAGTCGCGGCGCGGCGCCGTGATCGAGCCGGTCGAGCCGATCCTCGTCAACGGCGTGCCTACGTTGAGTTGATCGAATGGCCATGAACGTGCGCGACATCCTCGCTCCCAACCCGGGGCCGTTCACGCTGCAGGGGACGCGCACGTACCTGATCGGCGATGCCATCGTGCTCGATCCCGGGCCGGCGATCGACTCGCACGTACGCGCGATCGCCAAGGCCATGCCGGGGTTGAAGACGATCCTCATCACGCACCGCCACGGTGACCACGCCCCCGCCGCGGTCCCGCTGAAGCGGATGACGGGCGCGCGCATCGTCGCGCCGCTCGACGACGCCGACCAACGCGTCGCGGACGGCGACGTCGTCGAGGGCATCGAAGTCATCGCCACGCCCGGCCATACGCGCGAGCACGTCTGCTACCTCACGGCCGAGGGCGACCTCTTCACCGGCGACACGATCCTCGGCTTCGGCACGACCACGATCTTCCCGCCCGACGGGAACATGGGCGACTACCTCCGATCGCTGCGGAAGCTCCGCGCCCGAAACCCGCGGCGCATCTTCCCCGCGCACGGTCCGACGCGCGACGACGCCGTAGAGTTGATTGACGAGTACATCGCGCACCGGCTCGAGCGCGAGCAGCAGGTCCTCGACGCGCTCGCCGCCGGGGCTCGCACGGTCGCGCAGCTGCGCGAGCACATCTACACCGATCTCGACCCGCGCCTGCACGGCGCGGCCGAGGTCCAGATCACCGCACATCTGACCAAACTGATCGAGGAAGGACGCGTGCAATGGCCGTAGAACTGCCGAAAACCACCGCCGAAACCAGCAACTATCTCTCGACCTCGCGCTATGCCGAGGTGATGGCCTTCGTCGGCGCGATCCAGCGCCTCGATCCCGACATCCGCGTCGAGACCTTCGCCACGACCACCGAGGGGCGCGCCCTGCCGCTCGTCGTTGTTGGCCCGTACACGCCGGCGTCGGCGCGCGCCAGCGGCAAGCCGGTCGTCTTCGTCATGGCCAACATCCACGCCGGCGAGGTCGAGGGGAAGGAAGCGGCGCAGATGCTCCTGCGCGACCTCGTCTCCACGCACCGCAAGCTGCGCGACGACGTCATCGTCCTCATCGCCCCGATCTACAACGCCGACGGCAACGAGCGCATCTCGCCGGAGCACCGCGCGGACCAGATCGGGCCGCTCAACGGAGTCGGCGTGCGCGAGAACGCCCAGGGGCTCGATCTCAACCGCGACTATATGAAGCTCGAGTCGCCCGAGGCGCGCGGGCTGATCGCGAACGTCCTGAACCGCTGGGACCCGCTCCTCACCGTCGACCTGCACACGACGAACGGCTCGTACCACGGCTACCAGCTCACCTACTCGCCGACGCTGAGCCCGAACGCGGACGACGACATCATCGACTTCGCGCGCGGCACGCTCCTGCAGCACATCCGCGAGGCCATGAAGGAGCGCCACGGCAAGGAGACGTACCACTACGGCAACTTCGTCGAGCAGCTGCAGCCGGAGAAGGGGTGGTACACGTTCGACAACCGCCCGCGCTTCGGCAACAACTACGTCGGGCTGCGCAACCGCTTCACGATTCTTTCCGAGGCATACAGCTACATCGACTTTCGGGCCCGCGTGGAGGTCAACTACGAGTTCGTGCACGAGATCCTCGCGGCGGTCGAGAAGTACGGCTCGAAGATGATGCGCATCGCCGCCAAGGCGGACGAGCGCATCGCAGATGGCAAGCTGCGCAAGCAGGGCGTCCGCTTCGAGATCGCCAAGTGGAAGGACGTGGAGATCCTGTGGGAGAAGAGCGTGCTCGGTGAGGCGGGCCAAACCGTCCGCACCGGCGAGATCGTGCCGATGAAGATGACGGACTACGGCGTCTTCGCGGCCACGGAGAAGGAGGAGGTGCCATACGCGTACGTGATCGACGCCGTGGAGAGGGGCGCGGTCGATGTGCTGCGCACGCACGGCATCACCGTCGAGACGCTCGACGCCGAGACGGCGCTGAAGGTCGAGCAGTTCGCGATCAAAGAGGACACGCTGGCCGAGGCCGAGTTCGAGAAGCATCACGAGCGCACGCTCACGGGCAAGTGGAAAACGCGCGAGGTAACGTTCCCCGCCGGCACGTTCCTCGTGCGCATGAACCAGCCGCTGGCGCGGCTCGCGTTCTATCTGCTGGAGCCGCGCAGCGACGACGGGCTGGTGAACTGGAACGTGCTGGGCGCGCCGCCGGCGAAGATCGAGAAGGCGGTGGGGATCGCGGCGACGGTGGTGCATTGAGGGCGCAGGGGGGAGGGCGCGGGGCGCAGGTGGTTGTCTTGCCGGTACGCGTGCCGGTCGCGTTTGACGAGCACGTCAGTCTTCGTCGTCCACGCCGAGCTCCGCTCGAAGTTTCGCCAGCGGCTCCGGCCGGCCCTTTCTGGCCTGCGCCCGCCGGAGTGCCCGCATCAGGCGCTCGGCGTTGCACGGCGAGCGCAGAAGATGGACGGTTTCGAGAAGGCCACGCAGCTCGTCCGCGGCGATCAACGCGACGTCTTCGCCTCCTCCTCGCCGAATGATGACCTGTTCCCGGTTCTCAGCGACCTCGTCGAGAAGTGCCTTAAAGTTTGCTCGCGCCTGCGTGTAGGTCGTCTTGATTGCCATCACGCCTCCGGAGTCACTAACACCACCTGCGCCCCGCCCCCTGCGCCCTGCGCCCTACCTCGGGATCACCGTCCGGATGAACCCCTTGTTCACGTAATACGTCTCCCCTTCGCCGTCGATTCGGAGAAACGCCTCGCTGGCGTCGTTCAGCACGTCGCTGATGCGCGACTGCTCGCGCGGGCGGTCGATCGGCACGACGCCCTCGAGTCGCGAGCCGTCGGTCAGCTCGAGGATCGTCAGGCGCTCGATGAGCGTTACCTCCAGCGTCTCCGGGTCGAGCGTCTTCGGCGAGCGTAGCCAGAGAATCTGGTCGCGGTTGACCATCTTCGGCACGCCGGCGCAGAGCATCGGGAAGAAGCGGCGCTCGCTGTTGAGGTACTCGGCCATCGTCTCCGCGCCGTCGTGCCGCGGCGACGCCTGCTGCAGGTAGATGCAGTGCTCCTCGGGATCCGTGCCGAGGAGCGCAACCGTCACGGCCTGCTCCACCATCGGGATCGTGTACATCTCGGCAGATAATACCCGCCGCGATGCAACACAAAGACTTCATCGAGATCCACGACTACAGCGCCGACGACGTCCGGCAGCTCTTCGAGCTCGCCCGCGACATCAAGAAGAACCCGAAGAGCTACCGCGACGCCCTCGGCGGGAAGACCCTGGCCATGATCTTCGAGAAATCGTCGACGCGGACGCGCATCAGCTTCGAGGCGGGCATGTTCCAGCTCGGCGGGCACGCGCTGTTTCTCTCCTCGCGCGACATCCAGCTCGGCCGCGGCGAGCCGATCTACGACACCGCCAAGGTCCTCTCGCGCTACGTCGACGGCATCATGGCCCGCACCTTCGCCCACAAGACCGTCACCGAGCTCGCCGAGTACGCGAGCGTCGCCGTCATCAACGGCCTCACCGATCTCTCGCATCCCTGCCAGGCCATGACCGACTACTTCACCGCCTGGGAGCACCTCGGCGATCTGAAGGGAAAGAAAATCGCCTACGTCGGCGACGGCAACAACATGGCCCACTCGCTCCTCTTCGGCGCGCCGAAGGTCGGGATGCACATCGCCGTGGCCACGCCCGGCAGCTACGCGCCCGATCCGATGATCGTGGCCCAGGCGAGGGGCGACGCCGACCACGCCGGGACGAAGATCACGATCACGACATCGATCGAGGAGGCGGTGAAGGACGCCGACGTCGTCGAGACCGACGTCTGGGCCTCGATGGGACAGGAAGCGGAGGCGCAGAAGCGGCAGCGCGACTTCGAAGGATGGCAGGTCAACGCCAGGCTGATGTCGCTGGCCAAGCCGTCGGCGATCTTCATGCACTGCCTGCCCGCGCACCGCGGCGAGGAGGTGGCGGCGGAGGTGATCGACTCGCCGCGGTCGGTGATCTACGACGAGGCCGAGAACCGCCTGCACGTGCAAAAGGCCATCATGGTCGCGCTGATGAAAAATTAGCAGATGCCGAAACACACGCGCGGCACGATCATCGTCGTCGTCCTCGGCGTGATTTTCATCGCCCTCATCGCGGCGCTGATCTTCACGACCGGGAAG
>JBKOUP010000011.1:0-11158 GCA_046723495.1 Acidobacteriota bacterium | reverse complement strand
ATCCTCTACGGCGCGAAGGCACCGTTCAAGGCGGACATCAACTCGCTCGACGACGCGCTGTTTCATCTGAAGCGGATGAAGGCCGTCGGCGCGATCAGCGTGAAGAGCTACAACCAGCCGCGGCGCGACCAGCGCCAGCAGGTGATCGAGGCGGCCCGGCAGACGGGAATGATGGTCGTCCCCGAGGGGGGATCGCTGTACGAGCACAACATGACCATGGTCGTCGACGGGCACACCGGCGTGGAGCATTCCATCCCGGTGGCGAATGCCTACGAGGACACGATCCAGCTCTGGAGCGGGACGAAGGTCGGCTACACGCCGACGCTGATCGTCGGCTACGGCGGGCTGTGGGGAGAGAACTACTGGTACGCGAAGACGAACGTGTGGGAGGACAAGCGCCTCCTGACGTTCGTGCCGCGGCGCATCGTCGACGCGCGGTCGCGGCGGCGGACGCTCGCGCCCGAGGACGAGTGGAACCACTTCAGCAACGCCACGATCGCCAAGCGCCTGAACGACCGCGGCGTGGGCGTGCATATCGGTGCCCACGGGCAGCGCGAAGGCCTCGGCGCGCATTGGGAGCTGTGGATGCTCGTGCAGGGCGGGATGACGCCGATGCAGGCGCTGCACTGCGCCACGATCGAAGGCGCGCACTACCTCGGCCTCGACCACGACATCGGCTCGCTGGAGAAGGGGAAGCTCGCCGACCTGATCGTGCTCGACGCCAACCCGCTGGAGAACATCCGCAACAGCGAGTCGGTGCACTACACGGTCGTCAACGGACGCGTCTTCGACGCCGCCACGATGAACGAGACGGGCAACCACCCGCGCACGCGGAAGCCTTTCTTCTTCGCGGTGCCGGGCAACGATGTTGCTGGCCGCGCGACCGGGGCCGCGACGGACGACTAGTGTGTTCGCGCGTATTCGATGCCGCGCTCGACCTCGGCGATGGCGTCGCCGACGATGCGCTGGGCTGCGGCGCGATGACCGCCCTTGTCTGTCGTGGCCGCGTTCAGCTCCCTCCGGGCGCTGCGCAGATGATCGAGCGCGGCGTGCATATGCGACTGGGCGGCGTGGGCCCGTCCGGCCACGAAGCCGGCGGTCAGCACGACGACGAGGAAGAGCGCGGCGAAAAATCGTTGATGCTTCATCGTCTCCTCCTCAATGCGTGGCCGCGTAGTCGATGCCGGCCTTGACTTCGGTGATGGCGTCGTCGACCAGGGCGATGGCGCGGACGCGGTGGCCGCCCTTATCGGTCACGGCGGCCTCGAGCTCGCCGCGCGCGGCGCGGAGCTCGTCGAGCGCGGCTGTCATGTGCGGCTGTCCGCCGCCGGTCGCGCAGCCCGCGGCGAAGCCGAGGCAAAGGATGAGCAGTGCCAGAACGGCGAGTACGGCTAGTTTTTTCATGATGGGGGAATTGTAATCCGAGGGGGCAGGGCGCAGAGCACGGGGCACAGATGGTTGTCTTGCCGAGGCGCGTGCCGCCGCGAGAACATCACCTGCGCCCTGCCCCCTGTTCCCTGTGCCCTGCCGCTTTACCAATACGACGTCGTCACTTCGCAATCCCCCAGCACCACCGCCTGACAGGCCATGCGCTCGTCCTCGGCGAAGCCGCGCGCGGCGGCGAAGCGGGTCTCGACGCTGGTGGGCGGGGTGAGGCTCTCCGCGCCGGCCACGACGCGGACCTTGCAGCGGGAGCAGACGCCGATGCCGCCGCAGGAGTTGCCCAAGGGGACGGCGGCGCGGCGGGCCACGTCGAGGAGCGTCTCGTCCGCTTTGGCCTCGGCCGTCGTGGCCAGAGGAGTGAACGTTACCTGCATGCAACATTGTCACCGGAAACCTTCGCCCGTCCGCGTCGTCTATGTAGGCAATGCATGGAGGCAACATGAGTACGGCCATCAAGACCATGGATGACGCGACCCTGGCGGAGGAGATCGTGAGCGTGCTGGACGCTCGGGTGGTGCGGGTGTGCAGCGACGATCGGGAGAACCTTCGCTATGCCATCCGGGGAGCGATGAAGCTGCGCTCGGTGGTCCTCGGCCGGGCTGCGCTGCGACGCCTGCTGCACGACCGCGACGGAGCCGTGAAGATCGAGTACCTGCAGCGGGACCTCCTGCGCACGGCCGAGCAGCGGGGGGAGTACGTCTACCCGCGGCGGAGCACCATCAACCCTCTGCACGAGCAGCCTGCCGCCGCCGCAGCCATTTGACCGGCAAACTGTCGGTAAACAGCCGAAAAAACCGTCAAGTTGATGGTAAACTGCCGCCATGGCAGTCGAGCTGGATGACCACGATCGCCTCATCGTCGACATTCTCCTCCGCGACGGCCGCCTCCCCTCCACCGAGCTCGCCGAGATGGTCGGCCTCTCCCGCTCCGCCGTCGCCGAGCGCGTGGCCCGCCTCGAGCGCAGCGGCGTCATCCGCGGCACCACCATCATCGTCGACCCCGCCGCGGTCGGGCGCACCATCACCGCCTTCGTGGCCTGCCGCGGCTCGGTCTCGCTGACGGCGAAGGCGAAGAAGGCCTTCGACGCCCTCATGAAGAGCGACCAGGTCGTCGAAGCCCACACGATCGCCGGCGACGACTGCTACCTCATCAAAGTGCGCACGGGCTCCATCGCCGAGCTGAACAAGCTCGTCACCAAGCTCACCGCGCCGCCGCTCTCGCTGCGCACGCGGACGACGATCGTGATGAAGACGCATTTCGAGAAGCTCGGCGGGGTGACGCTGGGGGAGGAGGCGTGAAGCAGGACCGCGCCGTCGCCTACGCCGCCTTCGCCACCGTCTGCATCGTCTGGGGGACGACCTACCTCTTCATCCGCATCGCCGTGGAGACGATCCCGCCGCTGCTCCTCACGGCGGCGCGCTACCTCGGCGCGGGCGTCATCCTCCTGGCCATCGCCGCGCTGCGCGGCGACCGCTTCCCGCGCGATCGCCGCACCCTCGGCGAGATCGTCCTCGTCGGCGTGCTCCTCGTCGGCGTCGGCAACCTGAGCGTCGTCTGGGCCGAGCAGTGGGTGCCGAGCGGCATCGCCGCGCTCCTCGTGGCCACGGCGCCGTTCTGGGCCACGGTCATGGAGGCGCTGCGCGCCGGCGGCGAGCGCGTGCAGCGCCGCCGCCTCGCCGGCATGCTCCTCGGCTTCGCCGGCGTCGCTCTCCTCGTCACGCCCGGCGGCGCCGGCGGTGTTTTCGATCACCGCATTCTCATCGGCGCCCTCGTCATCCAGCTCGGCTGCGTCGGCTGGCAGTACGGCACCTCGCGCGGCAAGTACAACCTGGCCGCCGTGCCGCCGCTGATGTCGTCCGCGCTCCAGGCCTTCGCCGGCGGCGCCATCGTCGGCGTCACCGGCCTGGCCCTCGGCGAGCTGCCGCGCGTTCACGTCACGACGCGCACGCTCGTCGCCCTGCTGTACCTGATGATCTTCGGCTCGGTCATCGCCTTCACCGCCTACATCTACGCGATGCGCAGCCTGCGCATGACGACGCTCTCGCTCTACTCGTACGTCAACCCCGTCGTGGCCGTGATCCTCGGATGGATCGTGCTGAACGAGCGGCTGACGTGGGTGTCGATCACCGCGATGGCCATCATCCTTGGCGGCGTGGCGCTGACGCAGGGCGGCTCAATGATGCGCCGCGCGGCGCCGCTGCGGCGAAGCGACGATGAACCAACTCTTCGTAGTCGGGTCGCTCTTGAAGAAGGCCAGCAGCATTGAGCCGACCTTCTGCTCCGCGGCTTGGGCCGGATGCGTGCCGTCGCTTTCGAGCTCGGTGCGCGCCCACGTCAGGCCGTCCGAGCGCGGGTTGAGCCCGTCGGCCCAGAGGTAGGCGGACCACGCCAGCCACGGCGCGGCCGGCGATCCGAGGTCGCCGGCGAGCGTGTTGACCGCGCCGGTTCGCTCCTGCGCGACCTGGGCCTCGATCAGCCACTTCACCGCGAACGCCGTCTCGTACGCGTACGGCTCCGGATTGAGCGTCGTCGTGGCGTAGCCGGCGTAAATGCGGCTCGAGAAGTAGGCGAGGCGGATGTTCGGATAGCGCACCTTCAGCGCGCGAGAAATGTTGGCCAGCTGTCCGACGAGGCGATAGGCGTCCGCGCTCGACGACGGCAGCGACGTCTGCGGCTGTTTATTGGCCTGCTTGATCCAGGCGACCTGCACCTGCGCCTCGGTCAGCCCGGCGGCGGTGAGGTTCGCCTTCACGCCGTCCCAGTCCGGCTGCGCCGGCGACTCCCACGAGTCGGCGGCCTGTCCGCCCTTCGCGCCGTTGATGAGCGCGAGCGTCGTGTGGTTCACGGCCGGATCCGCGTTGGCCTGTCCGACGAACGACCACGACGTGCACGGCGACGGGTTCCCGGCCGCGCAGAACTCCTGCGTCGTATTCGACATGCCGATCGAGACCATGACGATCTTGCCGTTCGGCGACGGATTGCCGTTGTGGTCGAGCGGGCGCACCAGCGCGGCCTGGGCGAGCCCGCGGGCCTCGTGGTCGGCGGGCGGCACGTTCGCGCCGTGCTCGTAGAGGCCGCCTTCGAACTGGTCGAGGTACTTGCTGTTGCCGAGGTCGTCGAGCGGTGTTTGCGCGGCGAGAGGGAGCGTGGTCAAAAGAGACGCGAGGAGCGTGAGCGTTGCGCGCATGGCCATGAGACGGCAGTCACATCGGATCGCTTACAGCGCGGCGTAGCGTCGCGCCGTGCGGTTCGGATTGGTCATCGCCGCCGTGCTCATCGGAGCGGTTCTCGGCATCGGCGGCTACACCTTCATCTACGCCAAGGGCTACTCCTATCTGACGAACAACCCGGCCGCGTGCGCGAACTGCCACGTCATGGACGGCTACTACGGTTCGTGGATGAAGAGCCCGCACCACACCGCGGCCGTCTGCAACGACTGCCACACCCCGCATGCGCTCCTCGGCAAGTACGCCGTGAAGGCCTCGAACGGCGTCCGCCACTCCTTCTACTTCACCAGCGGCCGCTACCCCGACGCCGTCACCATCACCCCCGGCAGCGCGCGCGTCACCGAGGAGGCCTGCCGCCGCTGCCACCAGGAAATCGTCGCCGCTATCGAGTCGCGCGGCGGCGCCCGCATCTCGTGCATCCGCTGCCACGCGGAGGTTGGACACCTATGACGAAAAAGACCTTCATCCTGACCGTCATTGCCGCGGCCATCATCGCCGCCGGCGTCACCGCGCTCCTGGTCAACATCTTCGAGCGCAAGAGCGAGGCCCGGAACCCGTTCTACCGCGTCGTGGCCTTGAACGACACCATCAGCGACGCCGCCACGTGGGGGAAGAACTTCCCGATGCAGTACGACGACTACCGGCGCACCGTCGACCAGGTGCGCACGCACTTCGGCGGCAGCGAGGCCGTGCCGCGCACGCCGACGCAGGCCGACCCGCGCTCTGTCGTGGCCCAGTCGAAGCTCGAGGACGACCCGCGCCTGAAGACGATGTGGGCCGGCTATGCCTTCTCCAAGGACTTCCGCGAGGACCGCGGCCACTCCTGGATGCTCGTCGATCAGATCTACACCGAGCGCCAGCGCGTGGTGAAGCAGCCGGGGACGTGCATCAACTGCCACGCCTCGACCTACGTGGCCATGAAGCAGCTCGGCCACGGCGACCTCTTCGCCGGCTTCGACAAGATCAACCACATGCCGTACGCCGAGGCCCGCAAGCTCGTGCAGCATCCGGTGTCCTGCATCGACTGCCACGATCCCTCGACGATGCAGCTTCGCGTCACGCGGCCGGCGTTCATCACCGGCCTGCGCGCGCTGAAGAAGAATCCGAATTACGACCCGAACACGATGGCCACGCGCCAGGAGATGCGCTCCTTCGTCTGCGGGCAGTGCCACGTCGAGTACTACTTCAAAGGTCCGGAGAAGACGCTCGTCTTTCCGTGGTCGAACGGCCTGCACGCCGACGAGATCCTCGGCTTCTACGACGAGGTCAAGCAGAAGGACTGGACGCACGCCGAGACCGGCGCGGGCGTTTTGAAAGCGCAGCATCCCGAGTTCGAGATGTGGAACCAGGGCATCCACGCCCGCTCCGGCGTGGCCTGCGCCGACTGCCACATGCCGTACAAGCGCGAGGGGGCGCTGAAGATCAGCGACCACCACGTCCGCTCGCCGCTGCTCAACGTCAACCGCGCCTGCCAGGGCTGCCACCGCTGGCCCGAGGAGGAGCTGAAGGCGCGCGTGGAGACGATCCAGACGCGCACGTTCGAGATGCGGAACACGGCCATGGACGCGCTCGTGGCGCTGATCGCCGACATCAAGAGCGCGCAGGCCGCGAACGCGCCGGCCGCGCAGCTCGACGCCGCGCGCGATTTCCAGCGGAAGGCGCAGTGGTACCTCGACTTCGTGGAAGCGGAGAACTCGACTGGGTTCCACGCACCGCAGGAAGCGGCGCGGCTGCTGACGCTGTCGATCGACGCCTCGCGCAAGGGCGAGATGGCCCTGCGGCCGGTGAGCGCGTCACCGGCCGCGAGCCTGGCCGCGTTTAAGCGTTAGCGACCTTCTTCACGCGCTCGGTGAAGTCTTCGATGCCGTCGCGCAGCTCCTTCTGCAGCTTCACTCCCTTTTTCGGAGCGTAGAGCAGGCCGACGGTGACGCCGACCGCGGCGCCGGCGATGAACGTGAACAGGAATTTCATGGAAGCCTCCTTGCCGTGAGGATGCGGATGGGGCCGCCAGGGCGCCAGGACCGCTGTCGCAGCGCGGGCGTGAGCTTCGGCACATCCTTTGATGGGCTCAAGGAGTGGAGGTTATTTTCATGAACATCAATCCGCAATGGATCTGGATCGCCGTAGCGGCCGCGGCGGTTCTGCTGGTCGTCGGCCTCATCGCCTTCGGGGCGCGGCGCAACCGCACCGCGGCACTGCGCGATCACTTCGGCCGCGAGTACGAGCGCACGGTCGAGCACGCCGGGAGCCGCTCGCGCGCCGAGGACGAGCTCGTCGCCCGCGCCGAGGAGGCCAAGAGCCTCGACATCCGCCCGCTGACGGCGGCCGAGCGCGACCGCTATCGCGACGAATGGCGGCGCATCGAGGCCCGCTTTGTGGAGCGGCCCACGACCGCGGTCGCCGAGGCGGACGAGTTGATCGCCGACGTGATGCGCACGCGCGGCTATCCGATCACCGAGTTCGAGGAGCACGCGGCGCTGATCTCGGTCAAGCACCCGCGCGTGGTCGAGCACTACCGCGCCGGGCACGCCATCATCAGCCATGGCTCGCCGTCGACGGAGGATCTGCGCCAGGCCGTCCTGCACTACCGGGCCCTGTTCGAGGAGCTCGTCAACGACGGCGGGAAGGACGTCGAGCAGCCCGTCCGGACGGTGCGCGATCGCGATATCGTTCGCGATGAGGAGCGGCCCCGCGGCTGAGCGCAGCGTGTCATCCTGAGCCGCAACGACGGCGAAGGATCTCCCGCGCTCCGTAGGCGGGGGATCCCTCGCTTCGCTTCGGGATGACACCACCGACAAGAGTCCTCTACTTTCACGGCTTCGCCAGCTCGCCGCATAGCGAGAAGGTTCGCGCCTTTCGCGGCCTTCTCGCCCCCGGCGTCGAGCTGGTGACGCCGGATCTCAACGTCCCCTCCTTCGAGCGACTCGACTTCGAGGCGATGGTCGCCCTCGGCGTCGCCCTCGGCCGCGCCGTCGCGCCGTGCGCCGTCGTCGGCAGCTCCCTCGGCGCGCTCGTCGCGCTCGAGGTCGTGCGCCGCGGCGTCGTCGCCCCGCTCATCCTCATCGCTCCGGCCCTCGGCGTCGTCGAGCACTGGCTCCCGCGCCTGCCGCCGGGCGATCCGGTCGAAGTCTTCAACTACGCGCGCAACGCCAACGCCCCCATCCACCGCGCTTTCTTCGAGCAGATCGCCGCCGCCGGCGCCGACCGCGACCCGCCGCCGGTGCCGGTCACGATCTTCATGGGAATCGACGACGAGACGCTGCCGTTCGAGCGCGTCGAGGCTGTCTGGCGCCGCTGGAGGCCGCGCGCCGCGCCGGGATCGCGCTTCGTGGCCGTGGCCGGAGGAAACCACAGCCTGCTATCGTCCGTCGAAGACATCGCCAACGAGATCCGAACACGATGCGCTTGACCATTGCCGCCATTCTTCTCGGTCTTGCTCCCGCCGCGCTCGCGCAGCGGCCGAGCGAAGACGCGCTCACGCGCGGCCTGCTCAACCTGGCCACCATGCAGCAGCTTTCCGCCGCGCTCGAGTACCAGCGCGTCGTGCACGGCGCCTACCGCCTCGGCAGCAGCGACGCCGAGACCGCGTCGCTCCTGGCCGTCGACGCCGCGCAGCTCCGCGACCCGTGGGGAACGCCCTACCGCGTCGAGCTGCTGGAGAAAGGCGGCTACCGCATCGCCGGCGCCGGCGACGACAAGAAATTCGACGAGAAGTCGTGGTCCGCGGGCGGCCAGACAACGTCGCTCGCCGCCGACTGCGTCGTCATCGGCGGCGTCTTCGCGCGCTCGAATCGGGCCTGGCTCCTCGGCTTCGTCACCGAGCAGCAGAAGAACGATCAGCCGCTGCCGACGGCGTTCCCGCGCGGCGACACCTACCGCGTCGTGAACACGCCCGGCCGGGCCTGGGCCTGGCTGCGCATCAACGAGATCGAATCGGAGGCGATGGCCAAGGATCCGAGGGTCGTCGACGCCCTGCGCCTGCGCATCACGCAGGACAAGATGAAGGCGTTCTCCGAGATCTACATCAAAGGGCGCCAGACGTGGCACAGCGTGCGGAGCGTGCGCTCAGGCCGCGTCGACGACGAGTGGGGGACGGCGCTGGAGACGGTCTTTCCCGACGCCGAGGGGCAGCACGTGCGCGTGGTCAGCGCCGGTGCTGACAAGCGATTCGATCGCGACAGCTGGACGAAGGCCATCGGGCCGTCGCTCGACGAAGACCTCGTCTACGACGACGGCGCGCCGACACGCGCGCTCGACGTCGACACGCTCGCCGCGGCCTTCCTGCCGCCGGAGCTGCAGTCGCATCCGACGATCACGAAGCTGAAGACAACCGGCGGCGAGCAGATCTACAAAGTCGGCGGCGACGTCTCCGCGCCGGTGGTGATGCTGCGCGACGCCCTGCCGTATCCGCCCGAGCTCGACGGGCACGGCAAGATCGGCATCGCCGAGGTGACGATCGACGCCAGCGGCAAAGTCGTCGGCGTCAAGCCGATGCTCGGCCTCAGCGCCGACGCCGACCGCATGATCGCCGAGGCGTTGCGCCGCTGGGAGTTCAAGCCGGCCACGCGGGCCGGGCAGCCGGTGGCGGTGATCTACAACGTGACCGTTTCGCTCACGCCGCCGCGTTAACGCAGCAACACCACGTCGCGCGTCTGCAGAAAATGCGTCAGCAGGATGCGCGAGCCGTCGGGCGACCACGAGAAATTGGCGATGCTGCCGTCGGTGAACTTCGTGATCGGCGTCGCGTCCTTCGCGCCGAGGGGCAGCACGTATAGATTTTCTTTCTTCCCCTCGTCCTTGACGAAGACGATCGACTTGCCGTCCGGGCTCCAGCGGTAGAGCCGGCCGTTGAGCGGCAGCACGCGCGGCGCGGTCCCGCCGGTGGCGGAAAGAATGGCCAGGTTCATGCTCGGCGGAAGACCGAACGTGCAGGCCAGCAGGTGGCCGTCGGGGGAGACGACGCCGTCGCGCGCGCCGTCGGTGAGGAGCTTCGTGACGCGGCCGCCGGCGACCGGCACGCGGAACAGTCGGGTGGCGGTTCCTTCGAGCGCGGAGAAGATGACGGCGCTGCCGTCGGGCGTGAGCTGCAGCGATTTCTCGAAGACGCCGGTTTGGGCGATCTTGACCGGCGTGCCGCCGTCGATCGGGGCGCGCAACAGCGTCGAGCCGGCGACGTAGACGGCCGTCTTCGAATCGGGAGTCACGGCGAACGATTCGTAGATGACCGGCGCGCCGGCGATCTGCCGCCGCTGCGAGCCGTCGACGTTCATCCGCCACAGCCCGCATTCGCCGCGCAACCGCGACCAGTAGACGATGGTCGTGCCGTCCGCGGTCACGACGGGATGCGATTCCGTTCCCTCGTCGAACGTCAGTTGCCGCGGCGACAAGCCGTCGGCGTTGGCCATCCAGAGATCGACCGTCCCTGCAGCCGAGGAGGTGTAGACGATGTGGTGATCCTGCGTCCAGGCAACGCCCTCGAGTCCGTCGGAGCTGCCGACGCCGCCGCCGCGCGTCAGCTCCTCGGCCGGCGATCCCGGCCCGACCGACCAGAGCGTGGCCTGCCGCTTCATCCGGATCGCGGCGATCGACTGCCCGGCCGCGTGCGGCTCGACGTAGTCGTTGTCGTCGTCGGTGATGTTCGCGATCGCGCCCGTCGCCGGGTCGACGCGCATCAGTTGCCTGTGTCCGCCGGCACGCTCGTCGACGGCGCTGGCGACGAGCGCCTCTCCGCTCCACGTCACGCCGTCGATGGCGCCCGCCAGCGGCACGCTCGACCTCGCGCCGGTGGCGGCGTCGATCGTGTAGATCGTCCGTCCGTGGGCGACGGCGATGCGCTTGCCGTCCGGCGACCACGCCGGCGAGTGGATCTCCTGAGGCAGCGGAAGCGTGGTCAGCACGCGCTCGTGCGAGCCGTCGCGCGCGGTGAGGAGCAGATCGCTCTCGCCCTTCTGCAGCACGTTGCGCGCGACGGCGATGCTCGTGCCGTCAGGGGAGACGGCGGCGGCGGTGTCGGCGTCGCCGACGAGCTTCGTGGCCGGCCCGCCGAGGAGCGGGACCTGCGTGACGTTGCCGTAGATGGAGTTGTCGTACGACGTCGGCAGCACGTAATTCGAGTCGGCGGAAAAGCCGATGCCGGCGAAGTGGGTCTTCGGCGCCGGCGGGATGATCATCACGCTGCTGCCGGAGGCGATCTGATGCAGGCGGACCGCCTCTCCCTTCTCGTCCTCGTACGTCGTGTAGGCGACGAAACCGCCGTCGGGCGAGGTGCCGAGGTGGCTGACGTTGCCGCTCGAGGTGATGCGCGTGGCCGAGTGCGCGACACGCGGCTCGGTGGTCGCGGCAACGCCGCGCGCCGGTCCGCGCCAGATCGCCACAAGCGCCACGACCGCGGCGGTCACGGTGGCGGCCACGAGCCAGCGGGCGCTCTTCGCGCGCGCCAGCGGCACGGCCGGCGCGCTCTCGATCTCGCGCGCGACGCCGCGCAGGTC
>JBKOUP010000330.1:0-4050 GCA_046723495.1 Acidobacteriota bacterium | reverse complement strand
AGGAAGATGTCCATCTCTTCGAACGAGTCGTGCGTCACGTGATAGATCCCCTGCGGCAGGAGAAGCGGCGCCACGAAGTACAGCGAGAAGGGATTGCGCGCCAGCCGGGCCGCTTCGCTTTCCATCACTTTTCTGGCGGCGGTGAGGCGGAGCTCGATCTTGCGGCCCGCGGCGTGAACCCAGAACGACGAACCGACCAGCGGCTGGAACGTCTCAATCGTCAGTTGATCGAGCAATGCCTTTGCCTCCGGCGCGGTTGTACCACACTCGAATGACGGTCCGCGCCGCGAAGTTCGCCCTCGTCCTGCTGCTGCTCTCGTCTCCGGCGTTCGCGCGGCGCGTCGTCTTCGTCGACAACAGCCGCGCCGACGAAGGCGTCGGCTCGTACGACCGGCCGTTCCGCCGTCTGGCCACCGCGCAGGCGGCCAGCGGACTCGGTGACGTCATCTACGTCGCCGAGGGAAACGCGCCGTACAACGAAGACATCACGTTGAAGAAGGGGCAGATGCTCATCGGCGCCGCGTACGGACTCGAAGCCGTGCGCGTGGAGATGAAGATCGAGCTCGATGCTCCGATCGTCGCCGCGGTGCAGGGGCCGGGTCCCACGATCCACGGCACGATCACGATGACGGGCGACAACGTCGTGGCCGGGCTCACCAGCGTGGCCGACAAGGCCGTCGGCCTCGTCGCCTCGACGCCCGACGGCGCGCTGACGATTCGCAACGTCTGGTTCCGGCCGTCGCGCGATGCCTTCGCCATCTGGCTGCAGGAGACCATCGGCGCGGTCACGATCAGCGGGGGCGGGATGATCGCCGCGGAGCACGGTAGCGGCCTGGCCCTCTTCGGCGGGTCGGGCAACGTCTCCGTCGAGCACTTCCCGATCTCCGGCGACTTCGGCACGGCCATCTCCCTCAGCGGCCGGAGCGCCGGCACGATCAAGTTCGGCAAAGGCTCGCCGATCAAAATCGCCGACGCCACGCGCGACGCCATCGTCGTCTCGCGCGTCGTCGGGAACGTCGTCTTCGACGAGCCGCTCTCCGTCGTCACGCACGGCGGCCGCGGCCTCGTCATCGACAGCTCGAAGAAGGTCACCGTCGCCGCCGGCTCGAAGATCACGTCGACGAACGCCGCCGCGGTCAACATCCTCAACTCCACCGTCGACGTGCAGCTCGAGAACGCCTCCGCCGGCGGCCGGCTGGCCGAGGGCATCGGCGTCAACGGCATGCACGGGCGCTTCATCGTGAACGGCGGCACGATCCGCGACGCCCAGGCCTACGGCATCCGCATCGAGCAGTCCGACCCGGTGAAGATCGCCAACGTCGAGATCGTCGAGAGCGGCGCCGTGGCCGGCAAGCTCCAGTGCCCCGACGACCTCGGCACGCGCGTCGACGTCGTCTGCCGCGGCGGCCTGTTCCTGCGCCACGTGCGCGGGGCATCGTTCGAGAACATCGTCGTCGACGGCGGCTCGCGGAACGGCCTCGTCGCCAACAACGTCGGCGACCTCACCTTCCGCCAGGCCGACTTCCGCCGCTCCGGCGCGTTGCTGCAGGATCTCAGCGGCATCGTCGCCTTCAACATCTGCAAGTTCGCCGACGGCGGCGGCGTCGCCGTCGAACAGCGCTTCATCGCCGCCACGCTGAAGTTCGACCACTGCACGTTCTCGGCGCCGAACCAGCCCCAGAATTCGCCGTTCCTCCTGCGCGCGCAGACGAACGGCGCCGCCGTGCTCGACGCCGGACTGACGTTCTGCGAGATCCACGACAACGTCGACAAAGGCATCGTCCTGCACGCCGCCGACCGGAGCACGATCCGCCTCACCGTCGCCGACAGCGTCATCGAGCGCCTCGGCGGCCCCGCCCTCGACGGCCGCGCGGAGAAGGAGAGCAGCATCGCCGTGACCATGCACGGCACGCGCGTCACGACCCCTGCTGTGCGCGACGCCACCGTGCAGCTCGTCGCGGTCGACAAGGCCAGGCTCTGCACCGACCTCGCCGGCAACGACCTCTCCACGCCGCCCCGCATCGAGGCGCCGTCGGGAAACGCGAGCGGCGGGCCGTGCCGGTGAATGTGTATTATGGTGTGTATAATGTTACAATCGGTGTATGCGCACGAACATCGATTTGGATGACAGCCTCGTTCAGGAAGCCATGCGCTACTCGAAAGCGCGGACGGAACGGGCGCTCGTGGAAGAAGCGCTGCGAACGTTCGTTGATCTCAAGGCCCGCGAGCAGCGGCGGTTGTCGTATACCGATCGCCTGGCGTCGATTCGCAGTCGAACCAGCTCCATTCGACTGAAGCGGAGCGCGCTCGATATTCTCCGAGAAGATCGCAACCGGTCATGACGACGTTTGTTCTCGATACGAGCGTCGCGGTGGCCTGGTACGTTCCCGAAGCGTTCGCCGAGCCGGCGCGCAATTGGCAGGCGAGAATGCTCAACGAGCGTGTGCATTTCATCGTCCCCACGTTGCACTATTGGGAGTTTGCCAACGTCCTGCGTACCCATGTACGCGGCCGCGAGCTCGATGCCGCACTCGCTGATGACATTTGGGCGCTCCACCTCGACGCGCCGTTGCAAATCGTCGAGCCGCCGACCGAGTCCGTCTTCACGCTCGCCCTCGAGTACGGAGCAACCGCATACGACGCCGTCTACATTGCCTTGGCCGTCCATCTGGATGTTCCAATCCTCACCGCGGAGCGCTCCTCCACACCGTGGGTGCACAAGCTCGGCAAACGCGTTCAGACCATCCTCCACTAGTACAATGCCCTGCCCGTGACCGACACCTTCCCCCTCCGCCCGCGCGAGATTTTCGACGAGCTGCGCAAAGTCGTCGTCGGGCAGGACGAGGCCATCCGCGAGATCTCCGTCGCCCTGGTCAAGCACCTCGTCGGGCATCCCGCGCCGAACATCCTCATGATCGGCAACTCCGGCTCGGGGAAGACCACGCTCATGCGGGCCGTCGAGCAGTTCCTCGCCGGCCGGCCCGGCCTCGACGAATACGCCAACGTCGTGCGCATCAACGCCAACGTCCTGGCCGAGGAGCGGCAGGGCTACGGGCGGGCCGTCCTCGGCCGGCTCTTCGCCAACGCCAAGCGCATCTTCGGCCCCGAGGCGCCGGTCGAGGTGCTCCTCGGCTCCGTCGAGCACGGCATCGTCTTCATCGACGAAGTCGACAAGATCCGCGCCCAGGTCAGCGGCAACCCCAACGTCCGCGGCATCGTCGCCCAGGAAGCGCTGCTCACCCTCATGGAGAACGAGAACGTCGAATTCGACGTCGACGGCCGCCGCCACGCCGTCAACTCCTCCGGAGTCCTCTTCGTCGTCGGCGGCGCGTTCGAGGAGCTCTACGAGTCCGTGCTGCGCCGGGCCACGATCGGCCAGGACGTTGCGCCGATGAAGCCGGTCGTCGTCGTCTCCGCCTCGGGCGAGGTGCGCGAGGAGCTGCCCTTCCATCTCCGCGATTACCTCAAGTACGACGACCTCTTTCGCTACGGCATGACCCCGCAGTTCGTCTCCCGCTTCGAATCCATCATCGTCCTCAATGACCTCGCCGAGGCAGACCTGGCGCGCATCTTCGTCGAGCCGGACGCCTCCGTCTTCCGCACCTCGCGCGCCTACTTCGAGCGCTTCGGCGTCGACCTCCAGATCACCCGTGGCGCGCTCATTGCCATCGCCTGGGATGCCGCCCGGCAGAAACGCCTCGGGGCGCGCGCGCTCCGCGAGACCTTCCGCCGCGTCATCGGCGAGATCGAGTTCGATCCCGCCGGCAGCGGCACGCGTGTCATCACCGTCGATGAACAGATGGTCAAGCGGGCGATCGCCGGACGGGAAATGGGTACGTCGGTCAAGCGCTGATTCGTGGTAAACTATTGATCGCAAAGAGGTTACGCCTCTAAGGAGAGTTGTACATATGGACCGGCGCCGCTTCCTTACCACCACCGCGATGAGCGTTACGGCACTCGCACTGACGCAGAAACGCGTCTTTGCGGCGAGTGCATCGTCGTTCGTGCCGCTGATGTCGATCGGTTTCGCCCCGGCGCTCCCCGAAGAGG
>JBKOUP010000239.1:0-2561 GCA_046723495.1 Acidobacteriota bacterium | reverse complement strand
TGCTCGCTCGGCAGGGCCAGCGCCTCATCCATCGAGTTCGTGTGCAACGATTGTGTGCCGCCCAGCACCGCCGACAGCGCCTGCAAGGCCACGCGCACCACGTTGTTCTCCGGCTGCTGCGCGGTCAGCGTCGAGCCGGCCGTCTGCGCGTGGAAGCGCAGCGCCAGCGAGCGCGGGTCCTTCGGCGCGTAGCGCTCCCGCATCAGCTTCGCCCACAGCTTGCGCGCGGCCCGGAACTTCGCCACCTCTTCGAGAAAATCGTTGTGGGCGTTGAAGTAGAAGCTGATGCGCGGCGCGAAGGCGTCGACGTCGAGGCCGCGGTCGACCGCCGCCTGCACGTACTGCAGGCCGTTCGCCAGCGTGAAGGCCACTTCCTGCACCGCCGTCGAGCCGGCCTCGCGGATGTGGTAGCCGGAGACGGAGATCGTGTTCCAGCGCGGCACTTCGCGCGCGCAGAACTCGAAGATGTCGGTGACGATGCGCAGCGACGGCGCGGGGGGGAAGATGTACGTGCCGCGCGCGGCGTACTCCTTGAGGATGTCGTTCTGGATCGTGCCGGAGAGCTTCGCCCACGGCGTGCCGCGGCGCTCGGCGACGACGAGGAGCAGGGCCAGGAGGATCGAGGCCGGCGCGTTGATCGTCATCGAGATCGAGACCTTGTCGAGCGGAATCTCGGCCAGGAGCGTCTCCATGTCGTCGATGGAGTCGATGGCCACGCCCACGTTGCCGACTTCGCCGCGGGCGCGGGCGTCGTCGGAGTCCATGCCGATCTGCGTCGGCAGGTCGAAGGCGACGGAGAGTCCGGTCGTGCCGCGCTCGAGAAGGTAGCGGTAGCGCCGGTTCGACTCCACGGCCGTGGAGAAGCCGGCGTACTGGCGCATGGTCCACAACTTCCCGCGGTACATCGAGGCCTGCGGCCCGCGCGTATAGGGAAAGCGTCCGGGCTCGCCGAGATCGGTGCAGGGATCGAAGCCGCGGCCGGCGAGATCAGCGGCGTCGAAGAAAAGCTTGTCGTTCACACGAACAACTATAATTCGGTGTCCTTGGGTGTCAGCGGCAATCTCCGAACGATGCTGCCCGGCGACCTGCTTCAGTGGCTCAGCCTCGGGCAGAAAACGGGAACGCTGATCGTCAGCAACAAGGCGGTCGAGAAGAAGATCTTCTTCAAGAACGGCCGCGTCATCTCCTCCGCATCGAACGATCCCCGCGAATACCTCGGCCAGTTCCTCATGAGCCACGGCTACATCACCGAGCCGGAGCTGATGAAGGCCATGCAGGTGCAGTCGGAGTCGCACATCTTCCTGGGCAAGATCCTGGTGATGATCGACGTCATCAGCGAGGAGGAGCTGCAGCGCCTGATGCGCATGAAGGCCGAGGAGGCCATCTACGACATCTTCCTGTGGCGCGACGGCGAGTTCCGCTTCGACGACAACGAGCTGCCCACCCAGGAGATGATCCCGCTGCAGGTCGACGTCACCGGCATCATCATGGAGGGGACCCGCCGCGTCGACGAGTGGCAACGCATCCGCCTGCTGATCCCGAACGAGGCTCTCGTGCCGGCGGTGATCAAGGATCTCGACGAGGACGTCGCCGACCGCCTGCACTTCGACGACGCCCAGCGCACGGTCGTGGCGGCCATCGACGGCAAGCGCAACGTCGCCGACATCGTGCTGGAGAGCCGCTCGTCGTCGTTCCTCGTGGCCGAGACGCTCTACCGTCTGCTGCGCGAGGGCTACATCGAGCTGCGCGAGTCGGCGCCGGAGAAAGTCGCGGCCATGGCCGCCTCCTCGAAGGTCTCGTCCGCGAAGCTCCCCGTGATCGCGGAGACGCCGGAGGACGAGGTGACGGCGTTGCTGAACCGCGCCCAGCAGGCCCTGCGCGGCCGCGACTACGAGAAGGCCCAGCGCCTGCTCAAAGCGGCCGAAAATCTCGACCCGAACCACCCGAAGGTGCGCAACGCCATCAAGGGCGCCGAGGCCGCGATCGTGTCGGATCTGCGCAACCAGGGGCTGATCGATTCGAAGGTGCCGACGGTGTCGAAGTCGTTCGACGAGATCGCCAAGATGAACTTCACCCCGAACGAGGGCTTCATGCTCTCGCGCGTGAACGGCCAGTGGGACATCGGGTCGCTGATCAAGATCAGCCCGATCCGCGAGCCGGACGCGCTGCTGATTTTTTACCGGTTGTGGAAGGACGGGATCATCGGGCTGGAGGGGTGACGGTTCACGTGCAAGGCAGCGCCAGCCATTTGCAGACGACGCGCTCGACCTGCTTCATCTGATCATCTTTCAGCACGCCCAGAATGCGGACCGCATCCGTGACTGGGACGGTTGCAATGGCTTGGCCATTGAACGCTCCGGGCTTTAGGAAGAAGGCGTTGATTTGCGCTTCGTACTCCGTCCCACGAACCGTGGTGGTGTGTGAAACGACAGTGATGAGGGCACGGTCAATGTCGCCGATCCCTGTGCTCATCACGACGCAAGGCCGAGTCTTGCCAATAAGCCCGAAGTCGACGAGCCAAACTTCCTGTCGAATCGGGTATCTCACTCCGCTTCTTCTTC
>JBKOUP010000105.1:0-6857 GCA_046723495.1 Acidobacteriota bacterium | reverse complement strand
CCGCGTGGCGCTGCGCCTCTTCCGCACCGACGGCGCGCCGGCCGTGGTGATCGCGATTTTTTCGCGGAGCGGCGCCTTCCTCGATTTTGATCAGGTGCCGCTGTCGCCGGCGTCCCCGGCCACGCCGATGTTCATGTCGGCGACGATCCCCGACCTCGTGCAGCGCTTTCCGCGGATCGCCGGGCAGGGACCGCTGCGGATCGAGATCGGGGCGCCGTCGTCGCGCTCGACGTGGGCGCTGGTCTCGGTGACGAACAACGAGACGCAGCACGTCACCGTCATCGCTCCGCATTAGCGAGCGTTTCGAGGGCGTCGCCGGTAAGCCGGAACACCGTCCAGTCGTCCATCGGCAGCGCGCCGAGCGATTTGTAGAAGTCGATCGACGGCGTGTTCCAATCCAGCACCGCCCACTCCACCCGCCCGCATCCGCGCTCGCGGGCGAGCTGCGCGAGGCGCGCCAGCAGGGCCTTGCCGTAGCCGCGCCCGCGCGCCTCCGGCTTCACGAAGAGATCCTCGAGATAGATCCCCGGCTGGGCCAGGAACGTCGAGTAGTTGTGAAAAAAGAGCGCGAACCCGACCGCCGCGCCATCCTCTTCGCCGACGATGACCTCGGCGAAGCGCGGATTGCCGAAGAGCGACGCGCGCAGCAACTCCTCGGTCGCCACGACCTTGTGCGCGAGGCGTTCGTATTCGGCCAGAGCGCGGATGAACTGCAGGATCAGCGGAACATCGCTCTCGGTCGCGGCACGAATCGCAAACATGGCCGTGCGATGATAGCTCCGCATGCGCAAGCTGATCCTCGCCGCGCTCGTCCTCGGCGTCGCGACCGTCGCCGTCGTCGCGCTGGCGTCCCCGCCGCCGCCCGTCGCGCCGGCGTCCCCGCCGGCCGGCAAGGCGGCGTCCCGCCGCCTCGAGCCCCGCGTCACCCCAGAGATGCGCCGCCACAGCCGCCTGCAAGACATCCTCTACTTCGTCAACGTAGCCTACGGCCTAACCGTCCTGGTCCTTCTCTTGCGCTCCCGCGCCTCTGCGCGCATGCGCGACCTCGCCGAGCGAGCAACGCAAAAAAAATTCATCGCGTCGATGCTCTACGTCGTCTTGCTCGTCATCGCGATCACGATTCTGGAGTTCCCCCTCACCATCTACGAGGACTACGTCGTCCCGCACCAGTTCGACCTCACCGACCAAACCCTCCCCGCGTGGATCGGAGATCAGGCCAAGGCCCTCGGCGTGAGCCTCGTCATCAGCGCCATCGTCGGCGCGCTCGTCCTCCTGGCCATTCGCCGCGTGCGCCGCTGGTGGATCGCCGCGTGGCTCGGCTCGATCCCGCTGATCCTCCTCGGCGTCCTCGTCACGCCGCTCATCATCGACCCGCTCTTCAACAAATTCGAGCCGCTGCGCGACGCCGTCCTGCGCCGCGACCTCATCGCCGAGGCCGCGCGCGCGGGCATCGAGAACAGCCGCGTCTATCAGGTCGACAAATCGAAGCAGACCAAGACCATGAACGCCTACGTCACCGGCATCGGACCCTCGGCGCGCATCGTCATGTGGGATACCCTGCTCGCCAAGCTCGACCATGACGAGATCCTCGCCGTCATGGGCCACGAGATGGGCCACTACGTCGAGAAGCACCTCTGGAAAGGCATCGCCTTCTCCATCGCTCTCTCTTTCTTCGTCTTCTGGATCGGGCAGGCGCTGTACGAGCGCGGCCTGGCGCGGTGGGGGAGCCGCTGGGGCGTGCGCGAGGAGCGTGGCGACCCTGCCGCGCTGCCGTGGCTGCTCGTCCTCAGCGCCGCGATCACGTTCCTCCTCTCGCCCGTGACCTCCGGATTCTCGCGCCACGTCGAGCATCAGGCCGACGTCTTCGGCCTCCAGCTCACCCACCTCAACGAGCCGATGGCCAGCGCCTTCGTGAAATTCGCCGAGGACTCGAAGTCCGATCCGCGCCCGCCGCGCTTCATCGAGTGGTGGCGGTACTCGCACCCGTCGCTGGGGCGAAGGATCGACTTTATCCTTGGAAAAGAAGGAAAAGTGACGTCAGTCACGCATTCACGTATGACGCATTGACATATTGGTTCGGCAAACTTATCTTGAGTTTGTCAATCGGCCGAAAGACGCAACCTCAGGAAGGAGAACCACTAATGAGAAAGCTCGTCTTTTTGGCCGTCGCGATCGTCCTCGTTCTGGCGCCCGCCGCCTGGGCCGCTGACGACGGCAACACGCAACCCAAACTCGACAACGGCGGCGTTTACTATCCGAACGACTACCGTGACATCGTCAACGCCACCAGCGTCACCGGCAACATCAAGGGGATCCGCTGCGTCACGGACAACGGCGTGTATCTGGAAATTACGATCAACGGCGGCACCACACAGACCATCTACCCCAACACCGGCGATACGGGCTGGATCCCGATGAACCTTCGCTTCACCAGCAGCGTCAAGGTGCGCATCGAGAACGGCAATTACTACAACAACTCCGCCGGGTGCACGGTCAGTTGGGCACTCGACTAACAGCAGTCTCGTGACGCTGTACGCGGACGGCCGGCATCCCCGGCCGTTCGCGTTTATTGCCAGTGCACCGTCCACTCGCAATGCGGCGCGCCCTTCGCGTAGCACTGCGTCTGCTCCACCTTCACCTCTTTCGCGCCGGTCAGCTCGGCCATGCGCTCGATCCACCCCGTCACGCGCGCGCAGCCGGGCAGCTCGGAGGGAAAATTCAGCAGCTTGATCGTGGCGGCGTGCTCGGTCTGATTCGCCACCTTCAGCTCCCCGCGGTTGTAGAGCGAGCTCCACATCTGCGACGCCTTCGACAGCAGCGCCGGCGGCGTCATCACCAGGGCGAAGAAGCGGTAGATCCCTTTCACCGCGTCGCTGGCGCCCTCGCGGCCGGCGCGGCGCGCGAACTGCTCGACCGGCTCGCCCTTCGCCTTGGCCGCCTCCTCGGTGAAGCGGTTCAGCACCGTCACCGGGATCGTCTCCGTGGCCAGCACCGGTCCACGCAAACGCGCGCCGTACTCGGCCGGAAGCGCGCTCAGCACTGCGCCGCGTTGGTCGGGCGAGAGCTCCGCGTCGATGAATTTCTGCAGACTGCGAACGGGGGAGCCTTTGACCGTAACGGTCTCGTTCGTCATCGCTTCTCCTCGGGCGCGGAAGTTGGAGCGGAACGCGCCGAGTATAATCCGCTTCCCGCTGGAGGGCCTGCGAATGGAGCAGCAACCGGGCGGCGCCGCCCACGAGGCGAGCACCGCGATCGCCGTCGCCGAGGAAAGCAACGAACCGAAGATCGGAACGAAGGACAAGCTCGAAGAGCTCTGCGTCAACACCATCCGTTTCCTCGCCGTCGACGCCGTGGAGAAGGCCAAGTCCGGCCACCCTGGTACGCCGATGGGCATGGCCGACATCGCCTTCGTCCTTTGGACCGAGTTCCTCCGCCACGACCCGAAGGCCCCGCATTGGACGAACCGCGACCGCTTCGTCCTCTCCGCCGGCCACGCTTCGATGCTGCTCTACTCGTTGCTCCATCTCACCGGATATCCGGACATGACGATGGACGAATTGAAGCACTTCCGCCAGTGGGGCTCGCGCACGGCCGGGCATCCCGAGTACGGCCACGCCTCGGGGATCGAGATGACCACCGGGCCGCTCGGTCAGGGGATCGCCCACAGCGTCGGCCTGGCCCTCGGCGCCAAGATGATGGCCGCCCGCTTCGACACCGAGGATGCTTTCAAGCCCGTCGACCACTACATCTACGGCATCTGCTCCGACGGCGATCTGATGGAAGGCATCAGCGCCGAGGCCGCCTCGATCGCCGGCCACCTCGGCCTCGGCAACCTCATTTTCTTCTACGACGACAACCACATCTCCATCGAAGGCGAGACGCGCCTGGCATTTTCGGAGGACGTGAAGAAGCGCTTCGACGCCGTTGGCTGGCACACACAGAAGATCGACGGCCACGACCGCAACGCCATCCGCAAGGCGCTCCGCCGCGCCCAGAAAGTCACGGACCGGCCATCGCTCATCATCGCCCGGACGATCATCGGCTGGGGCTCGCCGAAGTTCCACGGCACCGCCCGCGCGCACGGCGAGCCGCTCGGCGCCGACGAGGTGAAGGCGACGAAAGCGAACCTCGGCTGGCCGGAGGAGCCGGCGTTCTACGTGCCCGACGAAGTGCGCGCCGAGTTCACGCGCAAGACGAAGCGCTTGTCCGCGGCGCGGCGCAAGTGGGAGAAGGGCTACGCCGAGTGGCGCGCGCGCAACCCCCAGCTCGCCGAGGAGTGGGACCGCTACTGGTCGAAGTCGATGCCCGAGGGCTTCGAGGCCGAGCTCGTCGAGGCGGCGAACGTCGACAAGGCCACGGCCACGCGCGCGATCTCCGGCCAGGTCATTCAGAAACTCGCCGCGCAGGCGCCTTTCCTCGTCGGCGGCGCGGCCGACCTCGCCCCGTCGACGAACACGCTGATCAAGGACGCCGGCAGCATCGAGCGCGCGAAAGGGGCGGAGGACAAAGTCCCGCCGCTCGAAGTCTTCAAGGGACGCAACCTCCACTTCGGCATCCGCGAGCACGCCATGGGCGCGATCGTCAACGGCCTCACGCTGTACGGCGCCTTCCGCGCGTACGGGGCGACGTTCCTGATCTTCTCCGATTACATGCGCGCCTCGGTGCGCATCGGCTGTCTCATGGACATCCCGTCGATCTACGTCTACACGCACGACTCCGTCTTCCTCGGCGAAGACGGTCCGACGCACCAGCCGGTCGAGCACTATTTCGCACTGCGCCTGATTCCGAACATGACCTTCTTCCGCCCGGGCACGCCGGCCGAGGTGGCCATGGCCTGGGCGTGGGCGGTGGCGAAGGCGGAGGGGCCGACGGCGATGGCCCTGACGCGGCAGAAGCTCGAGCCGCTCGCGCAGAACTTCGACCCGCACGAAGTCTGGCGCGGCGCATACGTCCTCGACGGCTACCGCGACGGCGACATCACCTTCATCGCCACCGGCTCCGAGCTGCCGCTGGCGGTGAAGACGGCGGAGCTGCTGCGCTCGCAGGGGACGAACGCGCGCGTCGTCTCCGCGCCGTGTCTCGATCTGTTCGACAAGCAGCCCGCCGAGTACCGCGACGAAGTGCTCGGCAACCGCAGCCGCATCGTGGCCATCGAGGCGGGCCGCAGCGACGGCTGGTACAAGTACGTGAACCACGACGCGCTGGTGATCGGCATCGACCGCTTCGGCGCCTCGGCTCCGTACGAGCAGATCGCCGAGCACTTCGGCTTCACGCCGGAGAAGGTCGCGGAGCACGTGCGCGCGTGGCTCTCGAAATAGCTCCTTCGCCCCGCCGCGCGGGGAGAAGGTGGCGCGCAGCGCCGGATGAGGGGCGCCATCCTGCAGCGATTCGCCCCTCACCCGCCGCTTCGCGGCACCCTCTCCCCGCAAGCGGGGCGAGGGACCTCTTGGAATGGAGCTCATCGACGTCCTGACGCCCGAGGGCGCGCCGACCGGCCGCGCGAAGCCGAAGCCGGACGTCCACCGCGACGGCGACTGGCATCGCGCCGCGCACGTCTGGATCGTCACTGCGGACGGCCGGCTCCTCCTGCAGCGGCGCTCGCTGCGCAAGGAAAACTACCCCGGCCTCTGGGACGTGAGCGCGGCCGGGCATCTGTCGGCCGGCGAGACCGCGCGCGAATGCGCGGTGCGCGAGACCTTCGAGGAGCTCGGTCTCCGCATCGACACGCGCGAGCTACGGTTTCTCGGCACCGTGCGCGAGTCGTGCGTCCTCAACGGCGGCACGTACATCGACAACGAGTTTCACGACGTCTTCATCGTCCGGCGCGACGTCGACATTGCCTTGCTCGCGTTGCAGGACGGCGAAGTCGACGAGGTCATGCTCGTGCGCGAGTTTCCGCCGGACATGGTCCCTCACCCGGAGGAATACACGCTGCTCGATCAGGCGGCCGCGGCAAGGTTCATGACCTCCGGCCGTCCGAAGAAGTAGCCCTGCCCGAGCTCGATCCCCATCTCCCGCGCCGCCACGGCCGTGGCCTCGGTCTCGATTCCCTCGACGATCACGGCGCAGCCGGCCTCCTTGGCGAAGCTGTGGAGATTGCGCACGATGCTGCGCCGCCACGGCACGCACTCGAAGTCGGTGGCGATCGACTGAGCGAGCTTGATGAAGCGCGGGCGGATGTCCGCCAGCCAGCGCATGTGCGCGTAGCCGCTGCCGAAGTCGTCGAGGGCGAACTGCGCGCCGGCGCTGCGCAGCTCCTCGATGTTCTCGAGGGCCACCTCGGGCTTCGTGATCGGCCCCTGCTCGGTGATCTCGATGACGACGCGCATGGCCCGGATGACGCGGCGCAGGCGCTGGGCAAAGCCGCGCGACTCGAGCGCGGCCGGGTGGACGTTGAGGAAGAAGCGCTGCTCCGGTGCCAGGCGGTGATGCTCGAAGGCGCGGCCGGCAACGGTGAGCTCGACGTCGGCGATCCAGCCGCCGGCGATGGCGGCGTCGAAGAGCGTGGCCGGCGCGACGATCGCGCCGGCGGGGCGGGCCAGGCACTCGTAGCCGATGACGTCGTTCGTCGTCAAGTTCACCAACGGCTGTAGAGCGACGTTGAGGTTTTGGAGAATGGCTGAGGCAGTCAATTCCATGGCGTTCCCTACTGCAGGGGCGATGCCGTCCAAATTACGGTGAGTTGGGAGGATTCTCCGTTCTGAAACTGGACGGCTGTTCGGAAATCAAGGTCGTGATCAGGAGCTCGCGAGCCTCGATCGGGATTCATTGTCATGAAAACGGACAAGGGTGACAAAGATTATTGACGTCTTTTTGCTAAAGGATTAGGTTGGCAAGAATTTCAGGAGGTTACCGTG
>JBKOUP010000371.1:0-10364 GCA_046723495.1 Acidobacteriota bacterium | reverse complement strand
GCTGGCCGATTCGGTTTGGCGGCTGTCGCGCGGCCGGCCCGGACCTTATCGCCCCTGGATGGACATGGCACTTTACACGGCGATGACATATGCAACGCTTTCGATGCGGGCGTGGGAGACTCGCGATCTGATCGCGAAGATCGTCTTCGTCTGCGTTGTTGCCGCGATTGCGGTCATCCGTTTCGTCGGCCGCGGCCGCGCGCCCGTGCCGTCCTAGCAAATTCGGGGGAGCCCCTCGGGGCTCCTCTTCTTAGAATGACGGGATGATCGTCCTGCGGCGCTCGATCTTGCTCTTCGCTTTGGCGCTCCTTTTCGGCGGATGCCGTTCCGCGCCTGCCCCCGACTTCATTCGACTCGAAGAAAAATGGATCGCCGCGCTGCAGCAGCGGGATCTTCCGGCGCTCAGGGAATTACTCGACGACTCGTTCGTCGACTCGACCTTTCAAGGCACGCTGAGGACGAAAGACGACGTCCTCGGCGGATCCGCTGCCGGCAGTCGTTACCGTTCCGTCCGGCTCGACGATGTGCGTGTTCGCCGGTATGGCTCGGCCACGGCAATCGTGACGGGGGTCAACGTCCTGCAGGGCCCCAACGGCGGTGAGCTCGTCCGCGTGCGCTTTACGGATGTTTTTCGGAAGATACGCGGACGCTGGCGTGCCGTGACGGCCCAGGAAACACTCATAACAAACTAGGCGCGGCCACTCCGCCCCCTTCCGCGAAGCGCTCCGGCCGCAGCGCGCGCACGTCGATCGACGGCGGCGCGCCCGTGATCATCTCCGCGACGATCTGCCCGATGGCCGGCGCGTGCATGACGCCGTGCCCCGACGAGCCGTTCGCCAGCCAGGCGTTCGCGTAGCGCGGCGCGCGGCCGACGATGGCGTGCTTGTCGGGCGACATCTCGTACAGTCCCGCCCAGCACTGCGCCCGGTCGATCGGCACGTCGCGCAGCAGCGGCACGCGCTCGTCGGTGAACGCGCGCACCTGCGCGAGCCACTCCTCGCCGACGCTCAGATCGTCGAAGCCGGGCGGCGTCGCGTCGGGCCAGAGCAGGAGCACCCGTCCGTCGCGGACGCGGATGTGGTAGCCGTCGTCGGTCCAGATCGTCATCGGCATCGTCTCCGGCAGGACGTCGGTGACGATCGTCGGCGCTACGCGGCGGCGCAGCGGCGTGACCGGCACGTCGAGGCCGAACGTCGCCGCCCACGCGCCCGCGGCGTTGACGACGTGCTCCGACTCGACGTCGCCGCGCGACGTTTGCAGCGCGACGATGCGATCGCCCTCGGCGCGCAGCCCATGGACCTCGACGCCGAAGTCGAAGCGCACGCCGCGCCGCGCCGCCGCGTCGTGATAGCCGCGCAGGATCTGCATGGCCCGGATGAAGCCGTCCGTCGGGCAGTACGCGCCGCCGGCGACGTCGCCGACGACCGGATTGATCGCGCGCACCTCCGCGGCCGAGACCATGCGCGCCTCGGTCACCCCGCAGGCGTGCTGCACGCGCTGCGCGTCGCGCAGTACCGCCAGCGTGGCCTCGCTCATCGCTAGGAACAGATAGCCGTACGGGCGGTAGCCGCTGTCGACGCCGATTTCCTCGGGAAACCGCCGCAGCTTCTCGCGCGACAGCATCGACAGGCGCACGTTCACCTCGGTCGCGAACTGCGTTCGGAATCCTCCCGTGGCCAGCGGCGTGCTCCCGCCGCCGAGGGCCGGCGCGCGGTCGATGACGAGCACGTCGCGACAGCCGAGCTCGCTCAGATGCCAGGCAATGCTGGCACCGATCACCCCCGCTCCCACGATCACGACTTGCGGCATTTGGACGCGCAGTGTGTCACAATAAGTCCCTCTCTCGCCTCAGCCGGAAGGGTCGAATGTCGTTTGTGAACGCCGCGCGCTACGCGTTCTCCGTGTACGCGGTGCCGACCGCGCTGACGAGTCTTCTCATGCTCGTCTTTGGCGCCAGCCTGCTGCTGCGCCGGCCGTCGCGCCTCACCGCCGCGTTCTTCGGCATGACCGCCAGCGCATCGCTGTGGCTCTGCGCGTTCACCTTCATGTACTGCGCGGCCGGCGAGCGCCTGGCGCTCTTCTGGGCGCGCATCGCCTACGCCGGCGTCCCGCTGATCGCGCCGTCGATCTACCAGTTCACCGTGGAGATGCTGCACATCGGCAGCAAGCGCCGGGCGCACGCCCTCATCGGCTGGATGCTCGGCATCATCTTCGTCACCCTGGCCGTGCCGACCTCGCTCCTCGTCACGCGCGTGCAGCATTTCTGGTGGGGCTTCTATCCGCGCTACGGCGGCGAGCTGACCATCCCCTTCCTCGTCTTCTTCTTCGGCTATCTCGTGGCCGCGCTCGCGGAGTTCGTCGTCGCCTATCCCGGCTCCAAGGGCGTCGAGCGCCAGCGCATCCGGATGATGATCTTCGCCTTCGCCATCGCCTACCTCGGATGCGTCGACTACCTTCCGAAGTTCGGCGTGCCCGTTTATCCGATCGGTTACCTGCCGATCATGGCCTTCGTCTTCATCGCCGCCTTCGCCTTCCGCCGCTACGACATCGTGGCCATCTCGCCGTCGCTGGCGGCGCGCGAAGTCATCGGCACCATGGCCGACGCGCTCTTCGTCTGCGACCGCGACGGCCAGATCCAGCTCGCCAATCCCACCGCGGAGCGCCTCCTCGGCTACGGCGAGAACGAGCTCGTCGGGCGCCGCCTCGAGGACCTCCTGGTCAAGGACGACGACGCCTTCTCCTCGTCGCTGCGCCGGCGCACCGTGCGCATGGAGGAGCACGTCTTCCAGGGCAAGAACGGGCAGCGCGTCGAGCTGATGATCTCCATCGCGCCGGTGGTCGACGACGGCGAGGCCGCGGGCGCGATCATGATCGGCCGCGACATGCGCGAGCGCAAGGAAGCGGAGCGGCAGATCCGCCGGGCCCTGACGCTGCTGGAGTCGACGCTGGAGTGCACCGCCGACGGCATCCTCGTCATCGGCGCCGGCGGCCGCGTGCTGACCTACAACCAGCGCTTCGTCGACATGTGGCGCATCCCGCCGCAACTGGTGGCGTTGGCCGACGACCGCACCATCACCGCGCACATCCTCGAGCAGCTCAGCGATCCCGACGAATACCTGCGCACCGTCGAGGCTCTCTACCAGCAGCCGGTGGCGGAGAGCTTCGACCTTCTCGAGTTCAAGGACGGGCGCCGCTTCGAGCGCTACTCCATCGGCCGCGCCGTCGAGGGCGTGGCCGCCATGCGCGTCTGGAGCTTCCGCGACGTTACCTCGCGCTTCGCCGCCGAGTCCGCGCTGCGCGATTCCGAGCTGCGCTACCGGCTGCTGTTCGAGCAGAACGCCGCCGGCGTCTGCGTGACCACGCTCGAGGGAATCGTCACCGACTGCAACTCCACCTTCGCCGTGATGCTCGGCTGCAACCGCACCGATCTGATCGGCAGCGTCATGAGCGGCTTCTACGTCCGCCCCGTCGAGCGCGAAGAGCTGGCCGCGCTGCTCCGCGACGTCTCCACGCTGAACAGCGTCGAGGTGGAGATGCGCCGCCGCGACGGCTCCAGCGTCTGGGTGCTCAAGAACCTCACGCTCTCCGGCGACCGCATCCACAGCACGGTCGTCGACATCAGCGACCGCAAGCGCGCCGAGGAACAGATCGAGTTCCACGCCTACCACGACGTGCTCACGAATCTGCCGAACCGCAAGCTGTTCATGGACCGCCTGTCGCAGGCCCTGACGCGCTGCCGCCGCTACGGCAAAGCGCTGGCGGTGATGTTCGTCGACCTCGATCATTTCAAGACCATCAACGACACGCTCGGCCATACCGCCGGCGACGAGTTGCTGCTGGAAATGTCGCGGCGGCTGCGCGCCTGCATCCGCGACGAAGACACGGTGGCCCGCCTCGGCGGCGACGAGTTCACGATCATCCTCAACGAGCTGCGCCGCCCCGAGGACGCCGCCAACGTCGCCGAGAAGATGCTCGAGTCGGTGCAAAGGCCGCTGACCATCGCCGACACGCCGGTGGAGACGTCGGCGAGCATCGGCATCGCCCTCTATCCGGTCGACGGCCAAGACGCCGAGGCCCTGCTGCGCAACGCCGACAGCGCCATGTATCGCGCCAAGGAGGCGGGGCGGAACACGTACCAGCTCTGCACCGACGAGATGAAGCGCCGCGCCGTGGAGCGCCTGTCGCTGGAGAGCCGCCTTCGCCGCGCCGTGCACGACGGCGAGCTGCTGCTGCACTACCAGCCCCAGGTCAGTCTGGTCACCGGGAAGATCATCGCCGTGGAGGCGCTGGTGCGCTGGAACGATCCGGAGCGCGGCATCGTGCATCCGTCGTCGTTCATCCCCCTGGCCGAGGAGAGCCGGCTGATCGTTCCGCTCGGCGAGTGGGTGCTGCGCACGGCCTGCCGGCAGATGCGCGCCTGGCTCGACAGCGGCATCGACGTCGGCTCGGTGGCGGTGAATCTCTCGCCGCGGCAGTTCCAGCAGCACGACCTCGTGACGATCGTGCAGCGCACGCTGGAGCAGACGGGGCTCGACGGCGGCGCGCTGGAGATCGAGATCACGGAGTCGACGGCGATGCAGAACGCCGAGGTCTCGCTGGAAGTGCTGCACGCGCTGCGCAACCTCGGCGTCGGCATCTCGCTGGACGACTTCGGCACCGGCTACTCCTCGCTCAATTACCTGAAGCGCTTCCCGATCACGTGCGTGAAGATCGACCGGCAGTTCATCCGCGACGTGGAGACGAGCGACGGCGACTCGGCGATCGTTTCCGCCGTCATCGGGATCTCGCGCAATCTGCACCTGCGCGTCGTCGCCGAAGGGGTGGAGACGACGGAGCAGGCGGTCTTCCTGCGAAGGCGGAAATGCGACGCCGCGCAGGGCTACCTGTTCAGCCGGCCGGTGTCGGCGGAGCGGGTGCCGTCAGTGATCGCGCAGTATCCGGAGCACCGCCGCCAGAGCGGGCCGTGGCTGTCGGTTACACCGCGGTAATCGCCACCGCCGCCATCTCCACGTCGTCGTTCACCATCGGATACTTCCCGCTGAAGCACGCCGTGCAGTAGAGCCGCCGCGGGTCGTCGCCGTTGCGCACGGCCTCGAGCATCCCTTCTTCCGACAGATAGCCGAGGGAGTCGGCCTCGATGAAGCGCCGGATCTCCTCGGTCGAGCTGGCGCTGGCGATGAGGTCGCGGCGCTGCGGGGTGTCGATGCCGTAGTAGCACGGCCCGGTCGTCGGCGGCGAGGAGATGCGCATGTGCACTTCCTTCGCCCCGAACTGCTTGAGCATGCGCACGATTTTCTTCGACGTGGTGCCGCGCACGATGGAGTCGTCGACGAGGACGATGCGCTTCCCTTCGACGATCTCCCGCACGGGGTTGAGCTTGATCTTCACGCCGAAGTTGCGGATGGATTGCTTCGGCTCGATGAAGGTGCGCCCGACGTAGTGGTTGCGCACGAGCCCGAACTCGTAGCGGATGCCCGACTCCTGGGCGTAGCCGAGGGCGGCGAAGACGCCGGAGTCGGGGACGGGGACGACGATGTCGGCGTCGACGGGATGCTCGCGCGCGAGCTGTGCCCCGAAGCGCTTGCGCACCTCGGCCACGTTGTTGCCGAAGACGACGGAGTCCGGCCGCGCGAAGTAGACGTGCTCGAAGATGCAGCGGGCCTCGCGCGGGGAAGGAAATTGATGGACGGTCCTGATGCCGGTTGTCTCGATGACGAGCACCTCGCCCGCCTTCACTTCCCGGATGGTCTGCGCCTCGATGAGGTCGAACGCGCAGGTCTCCGAGGAGACGACGGTCGCGCCGTCGAGCTTTCCGAGGACGAGCGGCCGGAAGCCGTGAGGATCGCGGGCGACGTAGATGCGCCCCGGCGCGAGGAGGGCGACGGAGTAGGCGCCGCGCACGCGCGTCAAGGCATCGATGAAGGCGCGCTCGACGTCGGGCTCCGGCGAGCGGGCGATGAGGTGCACGATGACCTCGGTGTCGGACATGGTGTTGAAGATGGCGCCCTGCTGCTCGAGCTGCCGCCGGATGTCCGCGCCGTTGACGAGGTTGCCGTTGTGCGCGAGCGCGATCGGACCCTTGCTGGTGGAGGCGACGATCGGCTGGGCATTGCAGAGCATGGAGCCGCCCGCCGTGGAGTAGCGCACATGCCCGATGGCCGCCTGCCCCGGCAAACGCGCCAGCCGCTCCGGCCCGAAGACGTCGGCCACGTGCCCCATCTCTTTCTCGACATGAATCTGCGGCGTTCCCGGCGCGATGATCTGCTCCCCCGCCCCGCTGGAGCCGATGGACTCGCCGATGTTCCCATCCGAATGCACCGGACTGAGCGAGACCGAGGCGATGCCCGCGCTCTCCTGCCCCCGATGCTGCAGTGCGTAGAGGCCGAGATAGACGATGTTCGCCGCGTCGCGATGGTTCAGGACGCCGAAGACACCACACTCTTCTTTGAACTTGTCGAGCATCGCCGGAGATGTGTGGAACAGAGTGTAGCGCAAGGGAAATCCGCGCTTACGGCAGCACCGGAAAGCCCTCGGCGCGGGCGGCGGAGGTGAGGGCGTGATCGAGGGTAACGAAGGGCAACGGCTGGCCCGGTTCCTTTCGCCTCACGGAAAAGCTTCTCAAGCGCGCCTTCCCGTCCAAGCACACCGGGCTCAGCTAGAGCGAGCTGACTCCTGCACATCAGGCTAGGGCCACTGGGAGGAGGAGCAGTCGACCTGAGTATAAATGTAATGTACCGGGTTTTTGTGACCATGCGCCGGCATTTGAGCCATATATTTCTCCGCTGCCTCTTTGAGAACGGACCGTGCATCACTAATATTATCAACGCCTGATTCTCCATCGGGCGACGTCGACTGTGTTGTCTGAATCAAATCATCGATAGCATCACCATTGGTAAGTAAGCGATGTTTAGGGAAATGACTGTGGTCGTGTTTCATGCCCATATTGCCAATGACGATGAAAGACGACTGGTATACGGTCTTTGTCGTAGCGTTGTCCACTACGACGACTACGTCGGTATCGACGGTTGTTTGAAGAGTGTTGATCCGTGGAATTCGAGCTGGTTGCGCACCCGGACGCGTACGCCACCCTAGGTACGGATAATAGTCTGCGACTGTGAACTCGCCCTTGGGCATCGGAACGGTTTTAACCAGGGGTCGATTCTGCTTCATTTGCACCGGCAATCCATTGAGTCTATAGGCAACTTCACTCAAATGTAAGATATCGCCGGTGTACTGCTCATGCGGACTGACCGGCCCTGATGGTAGTTTGATCTCAAAATAATGATTAATTTTGCCGAATTCGTTATGCGGCTCACCAAGGTAATAGAAGGGGAAATGCTCACCGTCGGGATCGTCAATAATTTCGACGTTTAGATACTCATCATCCTGCCACACGAAGGATACGAGTCCGAAAAAGAAAATTTCGAAAGTCGTTGCCATGACCTCACTCCGTTCTCCAGATGAATAAGCGGCACTTGCGTTGGCCGTCTCACGGCCACTGTGACGAGGAACAGTCGACCTGATTGAAGATGACCATCGCTAGTTGATTGCTATGGGGGACTGGTAGGTTTTTGATCACGTCGATCACGTTCGACGTGTGCTGTGGACGATTGTCCTCCTGTTTGTCCTTGTCAATTGTGGAATAGCAAAGGCCGTCGAGCCGGTCGAAATGTTCCAGAACGTCGCGATACATCCTGAAGTGACTCGGCGCCATTTTACAATCGTGGTCCGCGCCGACATTGGCAATCAGGATCCATGAGTCCTTCTTTACCGTTACGATCAACTTGTCATTCTCCAGTAGATCGATGGTCTCGGTCGGATTGTTGACGAGCAACGTATTGATTCGCGGAATATTGCGGACAACGCCGTTGTCGAATTGACCCTTTTTCGAGTAGAAATCCGCTGTCACAATCTCGCCTCGGGGCAGGATGAACGTGTATGCTTGTGGCCCTGGATGTTTATGCGCCACCGTCGCGCTGCTGTTGTCGTATGATGCGTGATCCGTCAGGCGGGGAATGTCGAGGCCAAAATCGACCGCGCCGCTGCTGAGGCTCGTCGAGAGCCTGCCTTTGATGAGTCGCTCGCTTTGAAGTTCGGGTGCATACACGAAACTGTTATGGTGCTCTTTAATGATCTCTGCGTAATTGATTCCCATCTCGTCGTGAACGAAGCAGATCAGGCCGAAAAAGTAGATCTCGAATGGTTTAGCCACCGCTCTTCTCCTTAGATCGAGCCGTAAATCTGAAATCCGGCCCAGTTTTGTGCTGCGACACCCGATCGCAGCATCGTCACTTGCGCCTGTTGCAGTGCGATCGCCGGCCGCTCGCCACGCGCGAGTGCACGGTGCAATAGGAGCGAGAAGTCTTCTGTCGCTTCGTCATCGACATCCCACAGCGACGCGATCACCTGCCGGCTGCCTGCTGCGAGAAACGCCAAAGCGAGGCTGCGCGTCGAGCCATGGCCGCGGCCGGACAATGCCGTTTCACACCCCGCAAGAATGATCAGCGGCCGCCTCGGCAGACGCAGTCGCAGAATGTCGCGCAGATATAGCGCCGTCTCGCCGCCCCGCTCCGGCGCCAGCACGAGCAACGACACGGACGGGTCGCGCTCGTTGACGAGGGCATGGGCACCGATGTGGATGACGTCGCACGACGCGAGCTCTTTCGTCACGTGCGCAAGCGACGCATTTACACCGGTCAGTACCGTGCTGTCGTACAACCTACCGATGCGGTTCGCTTCCGCCTCCGCGCTCGCCAATGGAGGAAGATTCGGAAAACGTTCGCGGTCGAACGCCGGATTGCCGACGATCAGCGCGCGGCGCCGCGACGACGCCTTATTCGTTTCCACGTTCGCGACGAAGGCGCTCGCGCTGGGGCTGAAGACGATCGCGTGCGTCTCGACCAAATAGGGTCCGCCGGTGGCGCGCAGAGCCGCAAACGGAATCGGCACCATTGTCTCGTCGGGCACGATCACCAGAATCTTTGAATCCGAGAGCTCTCGCGCAAGCGGCGCGATCAGGAGTCCGTAGAGATCGGGACTACGCTCGGGATGGTCTGCGTGCAGGTGCTTGCGAACGTCTCGGGACGGCACGACGTGAGCGTCGAAACCGCGGCGTGAGATCGTTAGGATGACAATTTTGTCGTCGAAACACGTGTATTGCGCGACCGTCGTCGCGACCGGCAGCCGTGACGCGATTTCGTCAATCGTTAATGATTGCTGCAGCCCGCGCTCCTTCGTCAGTTGATCCTGGAGCGTTCGCGCGCGCCAGTGGTCCGCGATTGCGAAGGCGCCGCGATAGTCGGCGCTTTCCACTCTGACATCTACAGCGGCGCGATACGCGTCTATCGCTGTAGACACAAAGGAGTCTCGAAGATCATCGGGCACAATCTGAATCTGAACGTTTTGGATCGCATTCAGCGCCGCGTCGATGTCTGCCGACGCGAGACCGTGGTTGCCGAGGCGACGGTACGCCTCCGCTCGCGCCAAATACGTTTCCGGCAGCGTGAAGATACGACTGTTCGCAGCGCGATAGGCTAGGCATTGCGACAACAGCGTTACCGAAGTCGTGACCGGCGTGGACGTGCGCAGCGCGGCCGCGAAGCGGATGTCGTCCAGCGCTTCTTCCCGGAGGCTCGGATCAGCGATTTGGCCAGCGGCAGCGCGCAACTCGTCGAGACTCGTCGAGTTTGGAGCGGCGTTCAGGCTCTGTACCAAGGCGTCGACGCGCAGACGCGGTGAGCTTTGCGGCATCGACCGCTCGATATCCAGCAATGCCCGTGCGACGTCGTTGTGCGACTCTCGAAGCTCGTTGCGAGCTGTCGCGTGCAGCGCCCGGACCGTGAGCAACGGGTTGCCGGAAGCACTTGCGTATTCGAAGGCGCGGCGGCTCAAGCGCCAGCCGTGCGACGTCTGCCCCAATGCGCAAGTGACGCTCGCCATATTCGTGAGCATTTGTGCGGAGTTCTCGTTTTCGCCGAGCTTTTCGAAAATCGAGAGCGCCGCTTGGCCGGCCTGAAACGACTCATACAAATGCCCCATGCGGCCCGTGGCGTATCCCTGCTCCCAGAGAATCAGCGCGCGTAATGCGAAGTAGGAATGCTTAACCTCACGGCTGAGCGACGCGAGCATCACCAGCGCCATTTCGGACTGTTCGATGTCCGTCGTCGCATTCGCGCGATAGAGGCGAGCGGCCAAGCACATAGGGCTTCGTTTGCCAAAAAGCTGCTCGCTCTTTTCGAGGATTGGGATTGCTTCACCGGGTTTGTGTTCGCCGTAAGTCATTCGGCCGCGGCGATACGTCAGGTGTGCCTCGGCGAGTTGCATCCGGTCCGAAGGAGTGGCAGCCACGATGGCCGCGACAGAAT
>JBKOUP010000328.1:0-10963 GCA_046723495.1 Acidobacteriota bacterium | reverse complement strand
ATCGCGTGGCCAGCATGGACATCAACTACTACCAGGCCGGAATCCAGATCCCCTTCAACACCGGACGCAACGTCTATCCGTTCGTGATCGTCACCGCCGGCGTAGCGAGCCTCAGTCCGAACATCTCCGGCGCCACCTCGGCGACGCGCTTCGCCATGTCCGCGGGCGGCGGCGTGAAAGTGCCGATCAATCCGAACATGGGCTTCCGCTTCGACATCCGCGGCTACGTGACGCAGCTCGGCAACGACTCCGCCTGCAGCGCCTGCAACTACGGCTACAACAGCACCTTCTATCAGGGGCAGGCGAACCTCGGCGTGTTCTTCTCGTTCTGACGCTACTGCCAGCGGAAGATCTTCACGCCGACCATAAACGCCACCAAGCCCCACAGCACCAGCCACAGCAACTTCGGACCGATCTGCGCGAGCGTCATGGCATCGTTCATGACGCCGCGCAGCGCGTCGTTGAGCAGCGTGAGCGGCAGCGCCTTAATCATCGGCTTCACGGCGTCGGGGAAGCGCTCGTAGGAGAAGAAGACGCCGGAGCAGAGCCACATCGGCATCATGATGAGGTTCATCAATCCGCTGGCCGCTTCGATCGTGCGCGCGCGCGACGCCGTGAGCAGGCCGAGGCCGGAGAAGGCGAAGCCGCCGACGACGCAGAGCAGGGCCAGCGTGAGCACCGAGCCGTTCACGCGCACGCCGAAGACGAGCCAGCCGAAGGCGACGAGCACGCCCACTTCGAGGACGAGGAAGACGATGCGCGAGAGGAAGTGCGACAGGACGTAGTCGCGCTTGCGCATCGGCGTGGCGATGAACCGCTTCAGCAGCTTCTTCATGCGCGCGTTGACGATGACGAAGCCGGTCCCCCACATCCCCGTGCCCATGAGGTTCATGCCCAGGAGGCCGGGGAGCAGGAAGTCGATGTAGCGCGCGCCTTGCTCGTGCACGAAGTTCTGCCGCGGTGCCAGCGGATCGCGCCGGCCGGCAGCGCGCTGCAGGGCGTCGTCGACGGCACTGCGCGCCGTGAGGGCGTCGGGGCGGGTCTTGTCGAAGTCGTAGACGAGATTCGGCCCGCCGCTGACGAGGAGCGAGATCCTGCCGTGTCGCAGCGCGTCCTCGCCGTCGCTGACGATGCGCGGCTGCAACGCGTCCGACTTCTGCAAAGCGCCGAGGCGCTGCTGGGCCATCGGTCCGGCGGCGACGCCGACCGGCACTCTGTCCGGCGGCTTGTCGCGGAAGGCGAAGCCGAGGACGAGGGCGAGCAGCAGCGGGAATCCGAAGACCCAGAAGATGGCCTCGGTCTCGCGCAGGAACTCCTTCGTCCGGGCGCGGGCGAGCTCGACGATCGGCGGCCCGATCTTGCTAGGTGTCACGCAATTCCCTTCCGGTCAGCGAGACGAACAAGTCCTCGAGCGTGGCCTCGTGCGTCGACAGCGTCAGCAGCTTGGCCCCGCTCTTCTCGATGACGTTGATCACGCGCGGCACGGCCTCGGCCAGCGAATCGACGCGCAGCTGCCACGCCTCGCCGTGCTGGGCGATGCCGTGGCAGCCCGGCAGCTCCGCGCACGCCGACGCCGGCAGCGGCGGCTCGCTCGTGAACTCGATGATGTTGCGCGCCTCGAGCTTGGCGATCAGCTCCGCGGGCGTGCCGAGGGCGATGAGATGGCCGTGATCGATGATGGCGATGCGGTCGCAGAGGCGCTGGGCCTCTTCCATGTAATGCGTCGTCAGCAGCACCGTGCCGCCCTTCTGCTGCCGGAATTGGGCGACGACTTCCCACAGCTGCAGGCGGCTCTGCGGATCGAGGCCCGTGGTGGGCTCGTCGAGGAAGAGGATGTCGGGATCGCCGACGAGCGCGCAGGCCACGGCCAGGCGCTGCTTCTGTCCGCCGGAAAGCTTGCCGACGCGGGCGTTGCGCTTCTCGTCGAGGGAGAGCTCGTGCAGCAGGGCGTCGGGATCGGGACCGTTGCGGAAGAAGGAGCGGAAGAGGCGCACGGTCTCGTACACCGTCAGCTTCTCGGCGAGCTGCGTCTCCTGCAGCGAGACGCCCATGTGCTCGCGCAGCTCGCGCTCGTTCTCTTTCCAGGTCATGCCCAGAACGCGGACCTCGCCGGAGTCGGGCGCGGTGAGGCCTTCGAGGATCTCGATGGTCGTCGTCTTCCCCGCGCCGTTGGGGCCGAGGAGGCCGAAGCATTCGCCGCGCTCGACGGTGAGGTCGAGCCCGTCGACGGCCTTGACGTCGGCGAAAGTCTTCCGCAAATCGCGGCAAAGGATCGCTGCTTCGGTCACGGAGCGCGCAATACTACGCCATGCGCGCAATCGTTTTCGACCACTTCGGTGACGAGTCTGTTCTGCGTCCCGGCGACGCCGATCGGCCGAAGCTCGGCGCGAACGATCTCCGCGTCCGCGTGCACGCGGCGGGCGTGAATCGCGCCGATCTCCTCCAGCGCGAAGGCCACTACCCGCCGCCGCCCGGCGCCTCGCAGATTCTCGGCCTCGAGTGCGCCGGCGAGGTCGTCGAGATCGGCGCCGACGTCGGCGGCTGGCAAAACGGCGACCGGGCCATGGCCTTGCTCGCCGGCGGCGGCTACGCCGAGGAGGTCGTCGTCGACGCCGGTTCGGCGATGCACGTGCCGCCGCTGCTGAGCTGGGACGAGGCCGGGGCGATGCCGGAGGTCTTCCTGACGGCGTTTTTGAACGTGTTCAAACTGGCGCAGGCGAAGCGCGGCGAGACGCTGCTCATCCACGGCGGCGGCAGCGGCGTCGGCACCGCCGCGACGACGCTGGCCAAGCTGGCCGGCCTGCACGTGATCGTCACCGCCGGCTCGAAAGAGAAGGGCGACCGCTGCCTCGCTCACGGCGCCGACGCCGCGATCAATTACCACGAGGAGGACTTCGTCGAGCGCGCTCGTCCCGTCGACATCGTCCTCGACCACATCGGCGCGCGCTACCTCCCGCGCGACCTCGAGGCGTTGAGCGTCGGCGGACGCGTGGTCATCATCGGCTCGATGGGCGGCCGCGGCACGATCGAGCTCGACGTCAACGCCATCCTCGCCAAGCGGCAGCAGATTATCGGCTCCACGCTCCGCGCCCGCCCGCCCGCCGAGAAGGCCGAGATCGTCGCCGCGTTCCTGGCGCGCTTCGGCGACGACCTCCGCGCCGGCCGCGCGCGCCCGGTGATCGACGCGGCGTTTCCCCTGGCCGACGCCGCGGAGGCGCACCGGCGGATGAAGGCGGATCACTTCGGGAAGATCGTGTTAAGGGTGGATTGATCGCGGACGAAGTAGTTTCTGTGATTTGGAGCGCACAAGATGGCCCCAGTAGTACTGGACTGCAAGGAACGCGATCAGGATCAAGAGATTCGTGCAGGCCGGCATCGAGGAAACTGGATCGAAACGAACCAACCAGAAAATCAAGTAGAGGACGCTCGCATTACGAAGAAAGGACTCTTCCGCAAGCATTTTGCCGATGACCGCCGCAGCCGATTGGTTTGCCATTTCGCGCACGGTGTCCCACGGCTCGACGTCATCGAGCTTTCGACTTTCCGCGTTTCTGAATCGGGAGAGTGACTTTCGTATCAGAGGGTTCGCGATTTGGTTCAGAACAATGCCGGCCGCAATATCCAACAGAAATCCCAGCGCATACGTTGCCGCGAGTGCCAGGAGGGTCAATAGCGCTTCATTGAGGTGAGCCAACGGCGCCAATTTTTCGCGGAAATGAGACCCGATCGCGACCAGCGCAAAGGAGCCGGGGATTAAGCGGGCGATCAGGTCGTAATAGATTTCGGGTACCAATCCGGCTAGTTTCTCCAGTGCCTCCTCCGCCATCACGTCATTATGCAGGCTTTCTTCACACAGACGGAGCACGACGACCAGATCTGGGGCTCCGACGGCGCCGACTGGGCGCTGCGCATGCGCGAGCAGATCGAGCGCGCCGGCGCGCCGCGATACGCGGTCGTTGACGATCCGTTGCGGGCGGACCTCATCGTCTTTTGGGAGCCGCATCAGGACTCGCAGGTAACGTGGGCGCCGCGGCTTCGCGCGCATCCGCTCGTCCGCCGATTTCCGAACAAGGTCTACACCGTCAGCGTCGAGGACAATCCGCTCGGATTCCTTTCCGGCCTCTACGCGTCGCTGCCGCGGCATCGCCACGACCCGCGCCGGCACCGGACGTGGGTCTATTACCGGACCGAGAACCCGCACGTCTACGCGCCGCGCTCGGGACGACCTCCGAAACATCTGGCGGCGTTCATCGGATCGGGCGACGCCGACGTGCGCCGCGCTCTTTTCGGCATGCAGGGTCCGTTCGCGCAGCTCGGCATCGTCGTGCAGCGGACGCCTCGGAACCGCTTCGCCCCGAATCCGGCGGATCCCGCGCTGAAGGAGGCGCAGGTGGCCTACATCGACGCCATCCTCGATGCGAAGTTCAGCCTCTGCCCGCGCAGCAATGGAGCGGGCACGTACCGGCTGCAGGAGTCGATGGCCCTCGGCCGCGCGCCGGTGATTTTGAGCAACGCCTGGGTGCCGGTCAGCGGCGTCGATTGGAACGAGTTGGCGATCATCGTCGACGAGAAGGACGTGGGCCGTCTGCCGTCGATCCTGCGCGCGCACGAGCATCGATGGGAGGCCATGGGGCGGAACGCGCGCCGGATCTACGACGCGCTCTTTCGCCGCGAGACCTTCGCGCGGAACGCGCTCGATCAGATCGCGGCCATTCATTGCCACCGCGATCACGACGAGCGCACGTTCTTTGCGCAGTGGCCGAAGATGATGGCGGCGGAGCCTAAGCGCAACGCTTCACCCGCGCGGCACGCGGATTAATGCAGAGGCAAAATGCGGACTCGCGATCGCGTCTCGTCGACGCTGACGATCGCACCGGCGTTCAGCGCAGCGGCGTGCTCGTTTCACCGGCGGCTGAGCGGCAAATCGACTTCTTCGGAGCGCCACGCCGCGTACGACAATGCCGCCTGAATATCGTCTCGCTCCAGATACGGATAGCGCCGGAGAAGATCATCCGCGGAGTGGCCGGAGGCGATCATGCCGACGACCATCCCGACCGTCACGCGCATGCCGCGAATGCACGGTTTGCCGCCCATCACATTCGGATCGGTGGTGATTCGATCGAGCAGCGCCATCGAGTCATTCTACGCGCAGCGCTTCATCCGGGCCCACCACGACCGCCCGCGCGGCTGCGCCGGGTCCGCCGCCAGCAGCGCCCGGGCGGCGTCGTCCTGGCAGCGGAAGAGGGTGAAGTCGTCGATGTCGGAGACGCCGTCACGGGCGTAGTCGAGCGCGGTCGCGCCGTGGCTGTCGGCGAGGCGCACGTTCGCGCCGTGGGCGAGGAGGAGGCGGACGATGGCGGCGTCTCCGTAGCCGGCGGCCATCATCAGCGGCGTGTAGCCGTTCGGATTCGCGGCGTTCGGGTTCGCGCCGGCGTCGAGCAGCGCCTTCGCCGTGCCGAGCTGGCGCTTGTGCACGGCGTGCATGAGCACGGGCCAGTCGTTGACGCCGCCGTGCTGGTTGGGATCGGCGCCCGCTTTCACCAGCCGCGTAACTTCGGCGCCGTCGCCGCTGCGGGCCGCGGCGAACAGCGGAGAGTCGGCGGCGGGCGCATGGCCGCAAGCGGTCAGGAGAATGGCCAGAATCGCGGTTCGCATGTGGATATCATAAAGTACTTTTTAATATAAAGCAACCGACCTTCAAATCGACCCGCACACCCTCCGCCTCCTTCCGCCGCAGCCACTCAGCGAGCTCGCCCGAGGGCACCACGTGCACCGTGATGTCCTCCCCACCCACGCCGCCGCCCCGCGACACGCGCCGCAGCCCGCCCGCCCGGACGACGTGCACGATCTCCGAGGTGATGCCCGGCGACGACGGGCCCGCGGCGATGTGCTCGACGGACGCGCACGCAAAGCCCGTCTCCTCCTCCAGCTCGCGCCGCGCGGTCTCCAGCACGTCGAATTCCTCGATCAAGCCCGCCGGAAAATCGATCACCCGCGCGTCCACCGGCCGGCGGTACTGCTCCGTCAGCACGATCTCGCCGGCGTCCGTCACCGCCACCACCGCCACCGCCTCCTTCGCCGACTTCCGCTCCACGAACTCCCAGCCGTCGCGCTCCCGCACGACCACGTGCTTCCCCTCGAAGATCGTCTCCAAGTTTCCTCCGCGCCGCTGATAACGTCTAAGGCGGCATGAAACGAATTGCGCAGATTATCGCGGCCCTCGCGCTTGCCGGCGGCACCGCCGTCGCGGCGGAGCAACCGATCTCCCTCTCCGACACCGACGGGCAGGAGCTGATCCTCGAGCAGCTCTCGGCGAAGACGGCCATCCAGGGCATGCTCTCGCTGACCGAGCTCGACCTCCGCTTCCGCAATCCGAAGGCCAAGCGCATCGAGGGGCGCTTCAACTGCACGCTGCCGGCCAACGCCGCCATCAGCCGCTTCGCCAAAGAGGTCAACGGCGCGCTGATGGAGGGCGAAGTCGTGGAGCGCCTGCGCGCGAACCAGGTCTACGAGCAGTTCCTCCACCAGATGCGCGACCCGGCCCTGCTCGAGCAGGACCAGGGCAACCGCTTCTCCGCGCGCATCTTTCCGATCGACGCCAATCAAAGCGTGCGCATCGTCCTCTCCTACACGATGCTGCTGCCGCTGCACGACGGCGTGCGCCGCTACTCGCTGCCGTTGCGCGGAATGCCGTCGATTCGGCACTTCACCTTCCGCGCCTTCGTCACGGCGCTGCCGGGCGAGGAAGGGCCGGGCGCGCCGAAGTCCGGCATCGGCGGCCTCTCCGGCGCGACGCACAGCACCGCCGACGTGATCTCGCTCGACGAGAGCGACTACGTCCCTCCGCACGACATCGAGCTGACGTGGCGTCCGACCGCGGCGGCCGCGAGCACGCGCCTGCTGAAGGCGGGCGACTTCTACCTGGCCGCCTTCCGTCCCAGCGGCGCGACAGCCGCGGCAACGCCGGCGACGCACGCCTGGACCTTCTACATCGACACCTCGGCGTCGTCCGCCGAGGGCGCCGAGCATCGCATCCACGCCATCGAGATGCTGCTGGCGTCGCTGCCGCCGTCCGACTCCGTGCAGCTCCTCGCCTTCGACCAGGAGATCGTGGCGCTCGGCAATGGCACGGCCGCGGAGATGTCGCGCAACGCCGGACAGCTCCTCCGCGCTCGCCTTTTCCTCGGCGGCACGGACCTCGGCGCGCTCTTCCGCCACATCGCCAAGAGTGCCGGCGACCGCGCCGTCGTCATTGCCAGCGACCTCGTGCCGACGCTCGGCGAGACCGACGCGCACGCGCTCAACGACGCCATCCAGGCCCTGCCGAAACGCACCGCGATCCACGCGCTCATCCTCGGCAGCCGCCAGAACGCGGCCATGGCGAAGGCGCTCACCGCCGGCCGCGGCCGCATCGTCACCGTGCCGTTCAGCGAGTCGATCGACACGGCTGCGCGCGCGGCCGCTGATGCGCTGCGCCGTCCGCTCGGAGCGGCCTACGACCTCGCCGACAGCGGTGCGCAGTGGATGTACCCGTCGCATTTCGACGACGTGCAAAGTGGCGACGAGATCATCGTCCTCGGCCAGTTGAAAGCGGCCGCCGAGCCGGCACCGCATCTGAGCGGCTTCGCGCACGACGCCGGCGCGCAATCGCTCCCCGCCGCCACGTTCGGTCCGCTGCTGGAGCGCGAGGCGTATCGCGCCTATCTCGATTACCTCGCCGAGCGCGAGGCCAACGAGCCCTCGGACGCGGTGCGCAAAGCGCTGGCCACCGAGCAGGTGAAGGTGAGCGTGGAGCGCCGCGTCGTCATCCCGCGCACGACGATGCTCGTGCTGGAGACGGAGTGGGATTACCAGCGCTTCGGCCTCGACCGCCGCGCGCTGGCCTCGATCCTGACGATCGACGCCGGCGGCATCGGCGTGATGGACCGGCGCAATCCGACGCTCGTCTCGCCGGTGCCGGTGCCGATACCGCCGCCGCCGCGGCCGATGCCGGTGCAGAAGCAGAACGCCGCGGCGGCGCCGCCGCCGGAGCCGGTGCCGCCGCAGGCAGTGGCCGAGACTCGCGAGTTCGAAGGCCGCGTCCAAACCGACGCAGCGCCTCTGCCGGAGAGCGTTCCTGGCGGAGTCGCCGGCAGCGTCGCTGGTGGCGTCGCGGGCGGAACCATCGGTGTCGTCACCGCCGAGGCGCCGATGATTCATGCCGAACGCATCAACGCTGCGCCACCGCCGCCGCGGCCTGTGCCCGTCGCGGCTCCGCCGGCGCCGCGAGAAGAAAAGAAGAAGGCCATCGACTGGATCACGCCGGCGCGCGCGACGCAAGCCGACATCGAGGCGCTCGAGAAGAAACTGGCCGCCGATCCGCGCGACCGCGCCGTCTACAACGCCCTCTCCGACGCCTACGCCGCGCGCGGCGATTGGAAGGCGCTGCGCGCGCTGGCGCTGAGGTGGCAGCCGTACGATCCCGAGAACCCGCAGGTGTACGAGATCCTCGGCCTGGCCGACGAGCACCTCGGCAAGGACGCCGAGGCCGCCCGCGCGAACGCGTCCCTCATCGAGATTGCGCCGGCCAAGAGCGAGCTCCTGCAGCGCGCCGGACTCCTCCTCCTTCGCACCCATCACGCCGACCTCGCCGAGACGCCGCTGCGCCGGGCCCTCGAAGCGCGTCCCGACCGCGTCAACTCCTACCGCCATCTCGCGCTCATGCTGTGGCGCGAAGGGCGCATCGAGGAGGCCGCGCGCGTCCTCGAGTCGGCCACGCGGCAGCAGTTCCCGCAGTGGTACCTCAACGTGCAGCGCGTCGTGCGCGAGGAGCTCGGCTACGTCTACCGCGCCTGGATCGCCAAGTCGCCGGAGCGGCGCCGCGAGATCGAGCAGCGCGCCCGCGACTACAACGTCGATCTCTCCCGCCGCGACGCCCTCCGCGTCACGCTGGCGTGGGAGACCGACGCGAACGACGTCGACCTCCACGTCGTCGATCCCGCCGGCGAGGAGTGCTTCTACTCGCACAAGACCACGAAGGCCGGGCTCGAGCTCTACGAGGACATCACCCAGGGCCTCGGCCCCGAGGTCGTGCGCACCGGCGAGTTGAAGCCGGGCACGTACCACATCGGCGTCAACTACTTCGCGGCCGGACCGATGGGCGTGAGCCGCGGCATCGTCGTGGTCATGCGCGGCGACGACGTCAACATCTATCCGTTCCGGTTGGTCGACGACGACGGCAAGCGCGACATGCGCTACATCGCGGCCGTTGATGTGAAGTGACGGGCTCTCGGCTCTCGGCTCTCAGGCCCGCCCTCCCCCGAGAGCCGAGAGCCGACAGCCGAGAGCCCGTTTCCCGTTCAAAATAACGACCCCTGCGCCGCCGGCCGCCGAAACGCCGCCGTCGACAGCTCGATCTCCGTCTCGTTCAAATGCGCGCGGCGGCAGCTCACGTCGAAGATCGTCTTGATCTGCTCCGCGAAAATCCCCTGGCCGCGCTGGCGGACCCGCCATTGCGCGTCGTAGAGCTTGCCGCCGCGGAGGTCGCGGACGCGGTTCAGCACCTTCTCCTTGCGGTCGGGGAAGCGCTCCTCGAGCCACTTCTCGAAAATCGGGGCGACGGCCCACGGCAGGCGCAGGACGACGAAGCCGGCGCTCGTGGCGCCCGCGTCCGCCGCGGCTTGCAGGATCTTCGGCATCTCGTGGTCCGTGATCGCCGGCACGACCGGCGCGACCATCACGCCGCAAGGGATGCCGGCCTTCGCCAGCGCCTCGAGCGCGGCCAGGCGCAGCTCCGGCGTCGATGCGCGCGGCTCCATGACGCGGGCGAGGTCGGCGTCGAGCGTCGTGATGGAGACCGACACCGAGGCCGCATGGACCGCGGCGAGCTCGCCGAGGATGTCGATGTCGCGCGTGACGAGGTGGTTCTTCGTGATCAGCGAGACCGGGTTCTTGAATTCGTTCAACACCGCCAGGCAGCGGCGGGTGATCTCCAGCTTCCGCTCGATGGGCTGGTAGCAGTCGGTCACGCCGCTGATCATGATCGTCTGCGGCGTCCAGCGCGGCGACATCAGCTCCTCGCGCAGCAGCTCCGGCGCGTCCTCCTTCACGAGGATCTTCGACTCGAAGTCGAGGCCGGCCGAAAATCCGAGGTACTCGTGGGTGGGGCGGGCGAAGCAGTAGGCGCAGCCGTGCTCGCAGCCGCGGTAGGGATTGATGCTGCAGTCGAAGCCGACGTCGGGGGAGTCGTTGCGGGCGATGATCGTGCGCGTCGGGTCGCGCATGTAGAGCGTGCGCGGCGCGGCGTCGTCGCGCTCGGCCTCGTCGTCGGGGACGTAGGCGAGCGGCTCGAAGCGGTTCTGCGGGTTCCATGACGCGCCACGTCCGTGGCGCGGATTCAACGCTGCGCCGCGGTCGTGGACGGCGTCAGACATGGAGCACCGCCGTGCCGGTCAGCTCTCCCGATCGTAGAGCGCTCAAAGCGTCGTTGGCGCGCTCCAGCGGGTAGCTCGTGCGCTCGGTGACGACGCGCAGCGACCGCAGCCGCTCGAAGAGCGCGAGGCCGTCGGCGCGCGTCAGGTTGGCGACGGAGCGGATGACGCGCTCGCCCCACAACAGCTCGTACGGGAACGACGGAATGTCGCTCATGTGGATGCCGGCGCAGACAACGGTGCCGCCTTTGACGACGTTGCGCAGCGCGGTGACGACGAGCTCGCCCGCCGGCGCGAAGAGGATCGCGGCGTCGAGCGGCTTCGTCTCCGACGTCCCGCCCGCCCACACCGCCCCCATCCGCCGGGCGAAGGCCTGCGCGGCGGCGTCGCCGTCGCGCGTGAAGGCGTAGACCTCGCGGCCATCGGCGGCGGCGATCTGGGAGACGATCTGCGCCGCCGAGCCGAAGCCGTAAAAGCCGAGGCGCTTGGCCTCGCCGGCCATGCGGTAGGCGCGGAAGCCGATGAGGCCCGCGCAGAGCAGCGGCGCGGCCTCG
>JBKOUP010000351.1:0-7350 GCA_046723495.1 Acidobacteriota bacterium | reverse complement strand
GGGACATCTGTCCGTACTGTCCGCAGGAAGCGAGCGAGCCCGAGATCGCGGTTGTGCGTCCGACGCGCGTGCCGGAATCCGCGGCCGCCGCGCCGGTGCCGATGCCGGTACGCCAGCCGACGCGCAACGCCGCGAGCGCAGCGGCGGAGGCGGAGGCACGGCCACGGGGCGGCGGGGCGGCGGCTCGGCCGCTGCGTCGGCGCCGCCGAAGCGCGTCGGGCGCACGATCGGCACTTCGGCCTGCTCCGCGTCGTCCGCCGGGCAGTACGGACAGAGGTCCCACGACTCGTCGATGAAATGCCCGTTCTCGCAGCGCTTGTCAGCCACGTTCCGCCTCACGCATGAAATGCCACCGCGACGGCGTTCCGGCCGCCGAAGTAGATGATGTCGCCGTCCTTGAGGTACCGCTTGTCGATCTTATGGTCGTTGACGTAGGTCCCGTTCGAGGAGTTGCGATCGATGAGGAGGACCTTTCCGTCGATCGAGACGACCTCGGCGTGGAGCCTCGAGACCTTCGGATTCTCCAATACGATCTCACAAATCGCCGATTCGCGCCCGATGCGGATGCCCGAGCCGCCGAGGCCGAGGCGCTCGCCGGCGCGGGAGCCGTTGAGGATCGTGAACTTGCCGAGGATCGCGCCGTTGCCGCCGCCGGCGCTCGGCGCGATCAGCGTCTCCGAGGTCGTGACGACGTCGAGCGCCTTCGGCTGGCGGCGCCGCGCCGCCGGAATGGCGATGGCCACGCCGACGCCGACGAGGGCGATGGCCAGCGCGCCGCTCGCCGCCGGATGCTGCCGCCATAGCGGCATGGCCTTGAGCGCGCGGTCGGTGTCGGCGCGGAAGCGGAGGAGATCGGGCGAGCCGGGGAAGAAGCGCGACGCGGTCGTCAGCTCGGCGCTGGCTGCGGGCCAGCGGCCGTCGCCGGCGGCGTCGAGCGCGGCGCGGTAGTGGCGGCTGAACTCGCTCTCGACGTTGATCGGCACGTTCGCCGCGGCGAGGAAGCTCCTGGCCACGTTCACCGGCACGAGGAACTTGACGTCGGCGTCGCGATGGCCCCACGTGGAGATGCCGATGACGTCGCCGTCGCGATTGACCGCCGGGCCGCCGGAGTTGCCGCGATAGATGGCCACGTTCGACTGGAACACCGGCGTGTTCGTGACGTCGCGCTTGATGGCGGTGATGCTGCCGGGATTCAGCGTGGCCTCGAGGTCGGTGTCGTGCGAGAGCCAGCCGCCGATGACTTCGTCGCTGCTGCTGGCGACGGCCGGATAGCCGAACGTCCAGATCGACTCGCCGACGCGGACGCGGTCGGAGTCGCCGAGGTCGATGACCGGCAGGTTCTTGCGGCCGACGCGGAGGAGGGCTAGGTCGGTGCCCCCCTGCGCCAGCGCGGGCGAGTAGCGCTCGATGCGGAACGGAACCTTGACGCCGTTGGAGAGGTCGACGTCGTTGACGATGGCGATCTTTTCGAGCGATCCCTGCGACGCGATCGACTCGATCCTCCCCTCCAACCGATCTTCTCGACGCGCTTGGCGGAGCTCTTCGACGGAGTGGCGCTTGAGCAGCGCGGCGATGGCGCCGTTGCGCCGGAGCTCGCGCTCCAATGCGGCGGGATCGCGCGTGACGGCCACGACGTGGCCGCTCGTCAGGATCAGGCCGTCGGGATGGACGATGAAGCCGCTGCCGGAGCCGCCTGCACCGGTCGTGACCGTCCCGGCGTCGTAGCGGAACTGCGCCGTCGCGTACGCGTTCACGCGCACGACCGACGGCTTGACGCCGTAGGCCATCTTCTCGGCGTCGCCGAGCTTGGCGTCGTCGCCGTGGCGACACGAGGCGAGCAGCAGCGCGATGGCGACGAGGCGGACCCTGGGGCGCATGGTCAACGAGCGTTGGTATCGCCGAAGAGCCAACGAAAAAATCCCTTGCGGCGCGGCGGCGGCCCGGGGCGGACGCGCACGGTCTGCTCGAGCTCCGGCTCCGGCGAGGTCTGCAGCGGCTGGGTCTCGTCGAGCATCGACTCCTCGACGATGGCCACTTTCTTCGTCGTCTCGCGGGCGCGGTCGATGACGGTGTCGTCGGTCAGCTCGTCGGGCTTGATGATGCGGGCCACGATCACGGTCACGTTGTCGGGCGCGCCGCGCTCCAGCGCGCGCCGCACGAACTCGTTCGCCGTCGACTCCAGCGGCAGCGACGTGGCGATCTCCAGCAGCTCCCGCTCCTTCACCAGGCCGTGCAGGCCGTCGCTGCAGAGGATGAAGATGTCGCCTTCCTGCACCGGCAGCGGGCCGCTGACGTCGATCTCCACGTCCTCGCCGACGCCCATCGATCTCTGCAGGACGTTGCGCCGCGGATGGTTCTCGGCCTCGGTCGACGTGAGCAGCCCCTCGCGCACCATCGAGGCCACGAGCGAGTGATCTTCGGTCAGCTGCTGGATGGCGCCGTCGCGGATCAGGTAGATGCGCGAGTCGCCGACGTGCCCGAACCAGGCGTTGTTGTTGCGCACGACGAGGGCCGACGTCGTCGTCCCCATGCCCCGCAGATCGGGGTTGGCCTGGGCCTCGGTGAAGATCCTGGCGTTCGCGCGCGTGAGCGCCGCGCGCAGCGCCGCGGCGATGTCCTCCTCCTCGCTGCCGAGGTACTGGGCTTTGACCGTTTCGCCGGCCAGGCGCGAGGCCGTCGCCCCGCCGCGGTGGCCGCCCATGCCGTCGGCGACGAGGAACAACCGGCCGCCCGGATGGCTCTCGCGCTCTTCCGCCGGCGTCGTGTAGGTGCCGAAGTCCTGGTTCTCCGACCGGACCAGTCCGACGTCCGTCTTCATCACCGCCTGCACGACGAGGCGTTCAGGGGAGACGGAGGGCGATTCAGCCGTGGGCAATTCCGTCATGATCGAAGTTGTGAACGATCGCCGGATTATACGCTCCCGCCGGAACGCTATAATCGATCCTCTCGACGATGGAACAACTTCAGATCCACTACGTCGATCTCGGCGTGCCGCGCGTCACCGACCTCAAAAGCGAGCTGACGGTCGGGCGCACCGAGGGAAACGACCTCGTCCTCAACCACCCCTCGGTCTCCCGCCGCCACGCCCGCTTCGAGCCTCGCGACGACCATTGGTGGATCATCGATCTCAAGTCGACCAACGGCGTCAAAGTCAACGGCAACCTCGTGGCCGAGGCCCAGGTCAATCCCGGCGACAAGATCCTCATCGGCTCCGTGCAGCTGGAACTGAAGCGCCTCCCCTCGGTGAATTTCACCGGCGAGTCGATGTTCGACAACCCCTCGGGGACGGTGATCCGGCGCATCTCCGACTTCAATTCCGAGTTCGGCCTCGACCTGGCCGAGCTGGAGAAGCCGGCCGTGGCGCGCCTGCCGTCGGACTCCGGCTCGCGCGAGGCAGTGGCGGTGGCGTCGCGCGAAAAGATCTTTCAGGTCCTCGTGCAGGTCGCCAAGGTACTGCTGCAGTCCGAAGACCTCGAGTCGCTGCTCAGCACGGTCATGGACATCATCTTCAAGTACCTGCCGGTCGAGCGCGGGCTGCTGATCCTCTTCGACGAGGCCGGCGAGCCGGTGCCGAAGCTGACGCGCTTCATCGAAGGCGCCGACGCCCGCGACATCCCGATCTCGCGCACGATCCTGAACATGGTCGCGCAGCAGCAGGTGGCGCTGATGACGTCGAACGCGCTCGAGGACGCGCGCTTGCTCGGCGGGAAGTCGATCGCCATTCACGGCATCCGCTCGGCGATGTGCGTGCCGCTCTGGAACAAGCAGCACGTCATCGGAGCCATCCAGGTCGACTCGCCGATCCACATCGGCCGCTTCGTGGAGGAGGACCTCGACCTGATCACGGCCCTGGCGAACTTCGCGGCCGTGGCCATCGAGCGGGCGCAACTGACGGAGCGCGTCGAAGAGGAGCGGAAGATTCGCTCGCGCATGGAGCGCTACCACTCGCCGGCGGTGGTCGACGAGATCGTGCGCGGCTCGATCGCCGCGGACGAGGAGGAGATCCGCATCGCCGAGGTGTCGATCCTCTTTGCCGACATCTCCGGGTTCACGACGGTGGCGGAGACGAAGCGGCCGGAGGAGATCGCGGAGTTCCTCTCGCACTTTTTCTCCTGCGCGGTGGAGTCGATCTTCGCCTACGGCGGGACGCTCGACAAGTTCATCGGCGACGCGGTGATGGCGTTCTTCGGCGCGCCGATCCCGCAGGACGACCACGCCGACCGCGCCATCCTGGCGGGCCTGATGATGCAGCGCCTCGTCGGCGAGTGGAACGCGGAGCGCGAGAAGCTCGGCCTGCCGCCGGTGCTGATCCGCGTCGGGATCAACAGCGGGCCGGCCGTAGTCGGCAACGTCGGGACGGAGAAGCGCGTCGACTACACAGTGCTCGGCAGCGCCGTGAACATCGCTTCGCGCCTCGAAAGCGGCGTGGCCAAGCCGGGCCAGACGGTGATCTCGAAGAACACGCTGGAGCGAACGATCGGCAGCTTCCACGTCGAGCCGCTCGGCGAGGTGTCGATGAAAGGGATGCAGCAGACGATGCCGGTGTTCGCGGTCATCGGCGCGCAGATGGGCCAGACGAAGCCGGGGCTGAGCTCGACACAGCACGCGGCGGTGCCGTGAGTGCTGAGTGCTGAATCCTGAGTGCTGAGTGCGTACCAGTCGCCCGGTTGCGAGAACGCGTCCCGGCGCTAACTCGCAAAGAGCTCTTTCCATCCGATCGTGCGCGCCAGCTCGTGCGCGCGCTCCACGTCTTCCTCGGACGGTTCGCCGGAGAGCGGCAGCTCAACGTCGCCCGCGGGCGTGCGGAAGGCCGCGACCGTCACTTCAGGGGTCAGCCGTTCTGGCGCGGGCACTATGCGCAACCGACGGGCAGCAGTCTTCCGATGTGTCGCCATGGTCACTCCCTCATGCCGTTGTTCCGGCTTTCCCGAAAGTAGGCCGTCACTACAGGAGTGACGCCCGCCACGAATTCCCTACCCTCGATCTGACAGATCGCACCAATTTTCTGTGAGAGAGCCACCGGCCGGCAACCTTGAAGTTCGGCCTTGCGACAGGCCTTGTTGGAACCGGCCGGCCCGTACTGAATCTCCGATCGCGCCGGGAAGCGTCCTCATAGCGCCGCTTCAGCAGAAGTCTGCGCGTATGAGACAGGCTACCGCGGTTCGCGTGTGAAACAGACGCTGATGCGTGTCGTTGCTGAAAAATATGCGGCAATCACCGCGTCTTTTTGTATGCCCGGCGTTGTCGCCGCTCGATCTGCTTGACCCGGGCAATCGTGTGCCAAAGCGGATAGCCGTTCCGTCGGGTCACGGTGACGCGCCGATCGGCCAGTTGCATGAAGAAGGGTCCAGGCTTCGACGCTTCCGGGTCTTCACGTTGAAGGAGGCCTACGATCGTATCGCCGCGGCGGTTGCACTTGATGGCGATGACTCCGACGTAACTCACGCGGTTAGGTTCAATGACAAGCGTGTCGCCGGCCACGATGTCGACGTGCGGATGATCGGCGATGGCGATCCCGCGAAAAAGGCCCCACGGCAAGCGGCCGTCGATCAACTCCGACGGTGGTATGTTGACGATGGTGCGCAGCCGAGCAAGGGTGCAGGCGCTCTCAAATCCAAGGTCCGGATCTTCTGAGGCGATGTCGCGGCGGGCGTATTTGATGCGCTGAATTTGATAGTAGTTCTCCTGCTCATCGCGGTACTGCCGCGGGAGCACGCGGGTAACGACGCCGACGATCTCACGGGCCGTTACCGGCCATTCGCCAACGTACTGCGGATGATCCTTCTTGAGGTAGCCGCGCCCCTTTCGATACTTGTAACGATACAAGACCTCCGAAACGCGACCATACACCCTGTGCAAATTGCGCTTGACGAGCACAATATCACCGTCGCGCGGCGGCCGTTTCGATGAGACGACCACGTAATCGTTGTCGAGAACAGTCGGTTCCATGCTGTTGCCAATGACTGGCAGCACGCGAACCAGTTTCGCGCGCAGCTGCCGGGCGACAACACCCGGCAGCGATATGGGGCGACTGACCCGGGGTGGAGGACGGGGAGGCTGGTATGGACAGGTGCTGGCGTTGCCATCATTGTCATTCATCGCGGCGCCTCGGGTATCAATGCGAGAAGGATTTGCACGGCTCGCTTCAGTTCCGCGCTGTCCCAATTGCCGTTGCGGGAGAGCGGCTCGCCGAGCAGCCAGCCGACCGGGACGCCTATTTCGCGCGCGATGCTCACGATGGTGTCAAGACGGGTGAATGAGCCTTCTCCGTTGAGGAGGCGGCTCAGCGTTACCGGCGTGATGCCTGCGCCCCGAGCAATGTCCGAATGCTTGCGATGCGTGCGTTCAATTGCTTTCCGAAGACGATCGCGCCACGCGTGGCCGGGTTTTGGAAGCGTGCCGTTTGGCATCATCTGAGGTGAGGCGGAACCATGGCCGGTATCTACCCACGGCCGAATGTGGCGCGGATGCGTTCCAGGCGGTCTATACGCGATCAGGGCGCGTGTCGCCTGAAAGCGGTTTGCGCCGCCGGCCACGAGCGGCTCCAGCGCGGTTTTGCGTTAGGGTGCGTTTCGTGGCCAGGGCCGCTCGTGGAGCGTCAGGCACGACGGGCAGGCCACGCCGGCGCTTTTTGATGGTGAAGCACAATACACGCATGAGTCCCGCACAAGTTGCGGGCGCTGCTCGTAGAGGGGGAAGTGCGCGGCGTTCGCGAGGCCGGGGACCAGCTCTTCGCCGTCGGCCATACTCTCCACTACCGTGTGCATGTGGATCTCCCGCTCCAGAACATCACTCACGTTCCGTGGCGGCATGCTGGCGTCGCCGGACGAAACCGCAAGTTGGTGTAGTAGACGTATCTGGTAAATCGGCAGCTCCACGGGAATGACTCGCGTTCGGTTCAGGTAGGGGACGAAGTTTACCAGGGCTGCGGCGACCATTCGCGGCGTCCAGCGCTGGCTCACCAGTTGGACGACGTCGTCCCAAGCGAAACCGCGTACGGAGCCATCGTTTACGGGCTCAATGGTGCTCTCGTCGATCGCCCGCAGCAGCCGCGCCCGTGTCGTCCGTGTCAAGCGGAGGACCGCGGCTTCGTCGTAGATCGCCTGTCTGCGCACGAAGAGCTCGTGGAGCAAAAGAACGTCATCGACGGGCGATGCAGTGCGGCTGCTTTGGCTCCGCATGTCTGAGGGGAGCTCGGAAGCCGTGATCGCCCTACCCGACTCGTCAAGTGCCACGGATCGGTGCCAGAAAGCTGCGATAAGACGCCTATTGTTGTCTAATTACCTCGGGAGGTAGGGATTTACACGCTTGCGGCCTCTCCTATGCAGAGCTTTCAACGGTGTCGAGACC
>JBKOUP010000102.1:0-7014 GCA_046723495.1 Acidobacteriota bacterium | reverse complement strand
CGACGCCCTGCACGGCGCGGAAGTGGTCGCGAACGACGAACTGCACGATCTTGGCGGCGAGGATGAAGAGGGGATAGCCGGGCGGGTGGGGGCGGTGGCTGGGGACGTCGTAGTCGCCGGCGCCGAGGGTGAAGAGGGCTTCGTCCCAATCCCACAGCGTCTTCGAGAGCGCCAGGAGCCGCGTCAGGGCGATGACGACGGCGATCGCGATCGCGACGTTGCGCTGGCGGCGCGTGAGCGGCTCGAGCGGCTGGGCGAAGATCATCGGGCCGCCGTCCAGGCGTAGTCGTCGAGACGGAGGCCGAGGTCGCGGGCGTCGCCGCCGAGGTGCTCGCGGAGGGGGTTGACGACGCGGTCGATGGAGAGCACGAGCTCGTTCGCGCCGTTCGCATTGGCGTCGACGTCCCACGACTTGGCGATCTCGCCGGCGTCGCAGCGGACGCGGTCGATCACGCGGCCGTTGAGCGTCACGGTGAGCGCCGGCGCGAGGCGCACGAGCGGCGAGGGGATGCCGAACTTCAGCGACAGCCGCGCCCGCGGGCCGACGGGTGGCAGCGTCGTCGCGGAGCGCGCGCCCATCCAGCGGTAGAGGCTCTTCCCCTCCCCTTCCTCGTCGTACCAGCCGTCGCCGAAGCGCCAGACGGCACCGACGGTCGTCAGCGTGACCTCGAAGTAGCGCTGGCGAACGATGTTCCAGAGGTTGCCGTGCGGGCGCTGGAAAATGCGCCCGCCGATCTTGACGCCTTCGCAGACGTAGGGGGCGTTGGCGGCGCGCGGATCGAGCGGGAGTTTCGCTTCGTCGGTGATGACGTCGGCGCGCGGGAGATAGACGGCCGCCCACGGCCACATGCCGGCGTGAACGAAGACGAGCTGCTGCGGATGCTCGCGGAGGATCGCGCGCATCGCCGCGACGGGCGGCGACTCGCCGGAGCGGACGGTGCGCACGGCGGGAAGCGTCCACGTGACGAGGCGGACGACGATCGCCGCGATGACGGCGACGTCGACGTAGAAGAAGGCGATGACGTGCGCTCCCGCGGCGGCGAGGAGGGCGTAGAGCGGCAGGTACGCGGTCGCGTAGCGGCCGATGCTGAAGGGATCGAGCATGAGCCAGGTGAAGAGCTGGAAGGGAAGGAACATGGCCACGGCCATGAGCGTGCCGAAACGGCGAACGGTGGCGGCGAGGCCGAGCACGGCGAAGGCGTCGATGACGTAGTCGAACTTGCCGCTGCGGGCAGGGCTGACGAAGGTGTCGACGACGAGCGCGCGCAGCGGAGCGCGCTGCGGATTGAGGAAGGAGTCGACACTGCGCACGTATCGGCGAAGCCCGACGATGCTGGCGAGGTAGCCGTGCGGAGGATTGGCGGAGGCGTAGGCGGCGCCGGCGTAGCTGATGAGGATGATGGAGGCGCCGAGGGTGATGACGAGGAGCAAGGTGACAGGTGACGGGCGACGGGTGACAGGTGCCTGTTCCCTGTCGCCTGTTCCCTGTCGCCTGAAACACGCCCACGTCGCATACAGCGCCGGCGCGCAACCGATCAACAGATTCTGCGTGCGAAAGCCCGCCGAGATCCCGAGCAGCACCGCGCCGATGATCAGCGCCCGCTCCTCGCGCGCGCCGCGCAGCAGGTATGCGCAGGCGATGAGCACGAGCGTCGTCGAGGGGATGTCGCTGAACGCCGTCCCGCCGAAGATCCAGACATTCGGGAAGAAGGCGTAGAGCGCGGCGCCGCCCGCGGCAACCGCGAACGGGAAGCGCAGCTCGCGCGCGAGCGCGAAGAGCGCGGGAAAGAGCCCGATCGCGCCGAGGAGCGTGACCGCCTGCACGGCGCGGAACTCGTTGTGGATGGCCAGGTGCACGATCTTCGCGGCCAGCACGAAGAGCGGGAAGCCGGGCGGGTGGGGGTGATGGACGGTGACGTCGTAGTTGCGCAGGGCGATGCTGAAGAGCGCTTCGTCCCAGTCCCACAGCGAGCGCGACAAGGCGTAAATGCGTGTGATCGCAATCGCGGCGGCGAGCGCTGCCACGATCCCGCGCTGCCGCCGCGTCAGCTTCTCCGGCTCCGTCACGCGGCACCATTCTCGCAAAAAATGCCCGGCATCATGGCCCGGAAAAGCGGCGTCCGGCGCCGTTGGTACCTCGACCTCCACGGCATCCGCCGGGAGGGATCGAAGGAGAGCGGCTTCGCCTATCGCCATCCCAACGGCACGCACATCACCGACGAAAAGATCCTGCAGCGCATTGCCAAGCTGCGCATCCCGCCGGCGTGGCAGGACGTCCGCATCGCCGCCGGCGACCGCTCTCCTCTCCAGGCCGTCGGCGTCGACAAGAAAGGGCGCACGCAGTACCGCTACCACGACCGCTTCCGCGCCAGGCGCGAGGAGGAGAAGTTCCGGCGCGTCGTCGAATTCGGCGAGGCCCTGCCCAGCCTCCGCCGCCGCGTGCGCGCCGATCTCAAGCGCCGCGAGCTCGAGCGCGAGCGCGTCCTGGCCGCGATCGTGCGCCTCATCGACCAAGGCTTCTTCCGCGTCGGCAACGACAAGAGCGCGAAGTCGGAGTCGACATACGGCCTCACCACGATCCGTCCTCGGCATGTGAAGGTCGACAAGACCACGCTCCTCTTCGACTACATCGGCAAGTGGAAGAAGGCCCACAAGCGCGCCATCAACGACCCCGAGGTCGCGCGCATCGTGACGGCGCTCCAGGCGATGAAGCCGGCGGAGCTCTTCGCCTTCATCGACGGCGGGAAGCTGCGCGACGTGAAGGACCGCCACGTCAACGACTACATCCAGTCAATCATCGGCGACGACTTCACGGCCAAGGATTTTCGCACCTGGGCGGGCACGCTCCTCTGCTCGATCGCCCTGGCCATGCAGGGACAGGGAGCGAGCAAGGCGGAGCGGAAGCGGAAGATCAAGCGCGCCATCGACGCCACGGCCGCGCAGCTCGGCAACACCGCCGCGGTCTGCCGCTCGTCGTACATCTGCCCGCGCCTTCTCGACGAGTACATGCAGGGGAAGCCGTTCGAGATGCTGCGCCGGCGCGCGCGGGGCAAGCCGGTTGTGCGCGTCGGGCTGTCGAAAGAAGAGAAGGCGCTGCTGAAGTTCCTGCGGGAGACGATCGCGGACCGCCGCCGCCAGCCGCGCGCGGCGTGATCACAAGTAGTCGAGCACCCGCTTGACGTGCTCCCACTCCGTGGCGCCGTTTCCGATGGCCACGCGAATGCCGTACTTGCCGCGCAGCCGGGTGTGCGAGACGAAGAGACGGCCGGAGGCGTTCATGCGCTCGAGCGCTTCCATCGTGGCGTGCTCGGAGGCGGCTTCGTCGCCGCCCACGACTTTGCGGAAGACGACGACGCTGAACATCTGCGGGGCGATGAGCTCGACGTCGTCGCGCTTCATGAGCTCCTCGGCGAGACGCTTGGCCATCGCGACGTGGCCGCGGATCACGGCGCGCATCCGCTCCAGGCCGTAGTGCTCCATGATCATCCACAGCTTCAGGGCCCGGAAGCGCCGGCCGAGCTGGATGCCGTAATCCATGTAGTTCACTTCGGCGGTGTCGGTGGTCTTCAGATATTCGGGGATGAGCGAGAACGTCTCGCGCAGGACCTCGGCGTGCTTCGTGTAGAGGACGCTGCAGTCGATCGGCGTGAAGAGCCACTTGTGCGGGTTGACGACGATGGAGTCGGCCTGCTCGACGCCGTCCCAGAGGAAGCGGAGCTCGGGGACGATCGTGGCGGAGCCGGCGTAGGCGCTGTCGACGTGGAGCCACATCCTCTCGCGCTTGGCGATCTTCGCGATCGCCGGGACGGGGTCGACGGAGCCGGTCGACGTCGTGCCGGTCGTGGCCACGACGCAGCACGGCAGCGCGCCGGCGGCGCGGTCGCGCGCGATCGCGGCCTCGAGCGCCTCGGGACGCATGCGGAGGGCGTCGTCGCTCTCGATCTGCACGACGCCGCTCTTGCCGAAGCCGAGGGCCAGGGCGCCCTTCTCGATCGAGGAGTGGGCGTGCTCGGAGCAGTAGACGCGCAGCGGCGGGAGGTTTCGGCCGGTCATCCCTTCGCTGCGGATGTTGAGGCCGAGGGCCTCGCGCGCGGCGGCCAGCGCAAGGAACGAATTGATCGAGGCGGTGTCGTTGATGATGCCGAAGAGATCGCCCGGAAGGCCCAAGGCCTCGCGCAGCCAGCGGAGGGTCACGGTCTCGAGCTCCGTCAGCGACGGCGAGGTTTTCCAGAGCATGCCGTTGGCGTTGAGCGCGGCGATGAGGATCTCGGCGAGGATGCCGGCCTGCGAGCCGGTGATGGAGAAGTAGGCGAAGAACGCCGGGTGGTTCCAATGCGTGATGCCGGGAAGGATCTTCGCTTCGAAGTCGGCGAGGAGGTCGGCGTAGGGGCGGCCGTCGTCGCGCGGCGACGGCGGCAGCGATCGCTCGACGTCGCCGGGTTGCACGCGGGCGAGCACGTCGTAGCGGTCGACGTTGTCGAGGTAGTCGGCGACCCAGTCGACGAGGCGGTGCCCCGCCTCACGGAATTCACGGCTGTTCGGATCGAGCTTCGGCATGGCGCGCTAATTCAACCATGACGGCGAAGGCGAGCGGCGCGGCAATCTGCGCGGTGAGACGCGGCCAGGAGGTGGCGATGTGCCACTCGACGTCGCGCGGGGTGACGAAGTAGGCGGCGACGTAGAAGGCGAGCTGCAGCCCGCAGGCGATGAGCATGAAGCGCTCGCGCTTCCACGCGAAGAGGATGCCGAGGAGGATCGCCGCCCACAGCCACGGCTGATAAAGGTGGCGGAGGAGGAGCGTGACGATCATCCCCGACTCGTGCAGCCGTGCAGCGAAACGCGCCAAAAGCGGGCCGCTGACGAACTCGTTCGGGAAATGGTGCAGCGCGCGGAGGAGGAGCCACGGCATGGCGATGGCCGCGACGGGCCAGAGGCGGACGACGCGCTTGACGTCGATGAGAGCGACGGCGATGGCGGCGCTGACGATCAGCGCGAGGCCTTCGTTCTTCGTGCAGGCGGCGAGTCCGAGGAGGATGGCGCCATGGCGGTCGTCGCCGCGGCGCAGAAAGAGCAGCGCCGCTCCGCCATAGGCGATGAGCGCCCCCTCGGCCAGGCCGACGAAGCGCGAGACGGCCAGCGGCGCGATGGCGAAGGCGATGAGCGCGGCGACGAACGGCCGGGCCTCGCGCGCCGCGAGGTCGCGCGCCACGAGGAGGAAGGCGACCGCCCAGGCCACGCCGAGGAGGCCGAGCCAGCGGTCGCTCCAGCCGCCGTTCACGAGGGCCGCGAAGTCGTAGACGAGCGGCACGAGGAGCGGGTAGTCGGGATGGACGAAGGTGTTCCACGGACTGGTGAGAAAGTGCCAGTCGATGCCGCCGTGCTCGAGGAAGACGCGCGCCTTCAGGCCCCAGATGGCCCAGAAGTCCCACTCCCAGAGCGGAGCGATGGTCGCGAGCAGCGTGTAGCCGAGGGGCGTCGCGAGGGTGAAGAGGTCGATCACGGAGCGCTGCCGTCCCGGCGGCTGGCTAGGCGGCGTCTCGCCGCGGGCGGGCGGGACGCCCGCGATCCAGCCGGCGCGGACGCCAGCGCTCCCGCCGACGAGCAGCGCCGCGATCGTCACGCTGAGGAGAGACCAACGAATGTGCAGCACGCTGAGCGCGAGGAGGACGAAGGAAATCGCGCCGGCGCCGTAGAGGAAGGCCAGGCCGAGGACGCGGAGCGGGGTGGCGTGGCGATCGAGAGCGAGAACGATGGGGATGCCGAGGACGGTGAGGCTGAGGATGGCGATGAGGACGGGCGCCATCAACGCCTCACCAGCACGCCGCCGTCGCCGCGCCAGACGAGCGTCCGATGCGTCAGCGGCACGCGCGCGCGCCAGGCGGCCACGAGGTCAGCACCGCGCAGGTTCTCCGGATGGGCGCGGCTGGCGTCGTCGAAGAGCGGCAGGACCTCGCGCCCGGCCAGGAAGTAGCTGGCGCGGTAGTAGGCGTACGAGTAGCCGCCGTCCCACGTCGTGGCCGGGACGATGACGACGATGCGCTGGCCCGGCTGCGTGTGCTCGCGCAGGTCGCGGAGGAACTGCGCGTACTGCTGCCAGCTGCGGTCGGCGTAGCGGTCGAACAGCGGCGCGAGCGCGGCCCGATCGGCGAAGGGCATGCTCAGGAGATAGGGATCGATGCCGGCGACGACGATCGCGGCGAAGGCGACGATCGGCAAGGCGCGGCGCAGCATCCTGCGCAGACTAGCACTACGGCATCGTCGGCGGCTTCGCCGTACACCCGTTCACGATCGTCGTGGCGTCGAAGTCGACCCCGTACCGCCCCTCCGCGTACATCTGGATGATCACCCAGTTCTGGCTCGGGCGGCGCGACGAGTACGGCGATCCCGGGGCGCTGCCGGCGCCGTTGTCGAGGTTCATCCAGATCCAGCCGCCGACGTCGCCGGAGGGCGACGGCGGGAGCATCGCCGAGGCGGCGCTGATCAGCGCGGCCGTCCCGGTCTTCGGGTACGTGCAGCCGTTCTCGTCGCAGCCGGTCGTGGCCACGGCGTTCTCGTGCTCGTCGAAGCGGACGATCATCGGCGTGTAGAGCGGCAGCGCGGCGTTCTTCTCGTAGCCGCATTCGGCGCTCTGGCGCGTCATCACCCCCTCGCGCCAGACGGCGAAGTTCGTCTGGAACGATGTCTTGCCGCCGTTGATGTAGCGGACGGCGAAGACCGAGGGCAGCGGCTGGCGGCGATCGATGCCGCGGGCGTCGGCGGGCGTGTAGCGGTCGTAGAAGGTGTACGGCAGCGGCGTGCCGATGGAGGCGCCGGCGTTTCCTCCCTCCGGAACCGCGCGGATGTGCACGAGCGGATTGCCGCCCGCATAGTTGCCGGTGCTCTCCTTCGGGTTGATGCGCTCGTAGTCGCCGGTGAGGACGTTGTCGTAGAGGATGACTTCCTTCCAGTACTCGTCGCTCAGCGCGGAGTCGCCGGAGCAGCTGTTGACGACGTCGATCGTCACGTAGCCGACGG
>JBKOUP010000318.1:0-6556 GCA_046723495.1 Acidobacteriota bacterium | reverse complement strand
TCTACATCGATCGCGACGCGAAGCTGCCGCTGACGCCGATCAAGCAGGAGTATCCGCACTATCCCTCCGAGGCGGTGAAGAAGCGTTGGGAGGACAGCGTCCTGGTGCGCTACGTCATCGGCACGAATGGCCGCGTCAAGGACGTGACCATCCTCGATCACGCCAAGGAGCCGATCTTCGACGTCGCCGCGGTCGACGCCATCAAGGACTGGTCGTTCCGGCCGATGAAGAAAGATGGTCGGCCGGTCGAGGTCGTCCACGAGCTGACGGTGTTCTTCCAGTTGGTCACGCGCTGATCCCGGGCCCGGGCCCGTGCCCGAAACCCGGGCACGGGAAATGGTTTGCTCCCTTCCCGTGCACGATTCCCGTTTCCCCTACACGGCCGAGCTGGCCGTGCCGGTCATCGGCCTCGAATCGGAGTTCCGCGTTTTCGTCGATGATCGCGAAGCCGCCCCCGAGGATGTCTGGCGCACGCCGGCCGGCTTCATCGAGCGGCCACTGCTGAAGCGGACCACGAAGTCGTCGCAGCTCCCCACCGGCGGCGCGGTCTACTTCGACGGCGGCGTGATCGAAGTCGTCACGCCGGTGATCGAAGTCGGGCCCGGCTGCACGGCCCGCGCGGTGCGCAGCCTGTGGGAGCAGATCGGCTTCGTGCGCGAGGAGCTCGACGCCTGGGAAGGGCGAAGCGGCCGGCGCGTGCGCCTGCAGGCGTTCAGCTGCCACGTCAACATCTCCTTCGAGCTGCCGCGCGACGAGCGCGGGCCGCAGCGGACGATCCAGAAGCTGGCCCTGCTGCTCGCGCTGGTCTTGCCCGCGCCGGTGATCGTGGCCGGAGCGAACCGGCGCTCGACGGCGATCGGCGTCCGTCCGCGGCGGGACCGCGTCGAGATCACGCTCGACTTCACCCCCGATCCGGCGTTGATGGCGGCGACGGTGGCGCTCATCGTCGGCACGGTGCGCGAGATCATCGCCTGGCCGTCGTACCGCGTCGGCGCGGCCGAGGAGCACGGCGTGCCGATCGTCGCGGCGGTGACGCCGGCGCAGCACGCCTCGCGCAAGGGATGGGCCGTGCGCGCGGAGAACTTCGCGCGCAATCCGTTCACGAGCGACGTCGACGAGGCGGCGTGGCGGACGACGAGCGGACGGACGATGTCGCTGCGCCGCGTCGCCCTGGCCACGGCGACGCTGTTCCGCGAATCCATCCACGCCGTCGCCGACCCCTGCAGCGAGCAGCTGCTCTTCGCCGTCTTTCGCGGCCAGGCGCCGTCACTGCTCGACCTCGACGACCGCCCCGCCGCGTACGACGACGTCGGCCGGGCCACGCCGCCGATGCCGCCGTGGCTCGCCTCGGTCACGCGCGGCGCGTACGAGACGGTGTTTCTCAACGTCGCCAACGGCCGGCGCCTGCGCATCGGCGGCGAGGTGCTGACGCCGCTGAAGGTGAAGGGGTGGTATCACGTGATTTTCCGCGGGGCGGGCGGCGGGGAGCGGATGCTGTCGATCGATCAGTTGCTGGCGTGCGAGTGGGAGTGAAGTGCCCTGCCCCTTTTTTTGTATGCTTCGCCCGCATGCCTGACCGTCTCGACGCTCTCTACCCCGCGCACATCGCCGCCATCAAGCGCCGCCACGACGCCGCGCTCGCCGCCACCGGCTTCGACGCCGTCGTCATCTTCAGCGGAGCGATCCACATCGCCTTCCTCGACGACGAGATGTATCCGTTCAAGCCGAACCCGCATTTCAAGAGCTGGGTGCCGGTCGTCAACAACCCGCACTGCTTCATCGTCTACGCGCCGGAGCAGAGGCCGCGCCTGGTCTTTTTTCAACCGGTCGATTACTGGTACAAGCCGCCCGACACGCCGAGCGGCGCGTGGACCGAGCACTTCGACGTGCGCATCATCCGCGAGCCCGGCGAGGCCAGGCAGCACTTCCCGAGCGGCCACGTCGCCTACATCGGCGAGGCCCACGAAGACTTCGGCCCCGACGTCAATCCGAAAACGCTCCTCGATCTCCTGCATTGGGAGCGGGCCTGGAAAACCGAGTACGAGATCGAGTGCATCGCCCAGGCGAACGCCAAGGCCGTGCGCGGGCATCGCGCCGCGGAGCACGCCTTCCGCCAGGGGGCGGCGGAGTACGACATCCACATCGACTATTTGCGCGCCTCGAGTCAGACCGAGGAGGAGCTCCCCTACCACAACATCATCGCCTTGAACGAGCACGCCTCGGTGCTGCACTACGTCAACCACGACCGCGATCCCGTCGACCGCACGCGCCGCCATTCCTTCCTCATCGACGCCGGCGCTTCGGTGAACGGCTACGCCGCCGATATCACCCGCACCTACGCCGACGGCGACGGCGAGTTCCGCGAGCTCGTCGCCGCCATGGACGACGCCCAGCAGTCGCTCTGCGCCGCGGTGAAGCCGGGCCTGCCGTATCCGGAGATCCACATGCTCGCCCACCGCCGCGTCGCCGAACTGCTCGTGCGCTTCCAGTTCGTCAAAGGCATCGACGCCGACGGCGTCGTGGAGACGCGCATCAGCTCGACGTTTCTCCCCCACGGCGTCGGCCACTACCTCGGCCTGCAGGTCCACGACATCGGCGGCCACATGGCCGACGCGCACGGCAACACCGTCACGCCGCCGAAGGAGCACCCCTTCCTCCGCCTCACCCGCCCCATCGAGCCGGGCAACGTCTTCACCATCGAGCCGGGCTTCTACTTCATCGATCCGCTGCTGGCCGAGCTGCAGAAGAGCGAGCACGCGAAGTACGTCGACTGGCCGCGCGTCGACGGCTTCCGCAAGTACGGCGGCGTGCGCATCGAGGACGACCTGGCCGTGACGGAGAACGGCGCGCGCAACTTGACACGCGAAGCGTTCGCGACGTCATCCTGAGCCGCGTAGACGGCGAAGGATCTCCGGATGCAACGCCGTCGCATTTTGAGATGCTTCGGCGTCTTCGCGCCTCAGCATGACGTTGCTTGCGTCGAGAACGTTTTCCGCCACGCCGCATGCCCGCCGATGAGCTCGAGCGAGCGCTCCAGCAGCGCCGCGTTCTCCGGCTTGTTCGTCCACGTCGAGCGGCCGGAGGGATGCGGCAGGACGACGACGTCGAAGGCCACGCCGGCGCGCTTGACGCGGTGAACGCGTCCGACGACGTCCTTCAACTGCCCGCTTCCGACCAGCACCGCCGCCGCGAGCGTCCCCACGGCGATCACCAGCCGCGGCTTCAGCAGCGCGATCTCCGCGTCCAGGTGCGCGGCGCAGTTCGCGATCTCCTCGGCCGATGGCACACGGTCGCCGCCCACTTTCGGATCGCGTCCCGGAAAGCAGCGGATCACCGCGCACATGTGCACGCTCTCGCGGAACTTCTCTTCCGATACGCCGAGGCGCGAGAACCACGCGAACATCCGCTTCCCCGCCGTGAAGGCGAACGGCCGGCGCTGCTCCATCTCCCGCGGCCCCGGCGCCTGTCCGACGAGCATCACGCGCGCGCCCGCCACCGCGCCGACGACCGGCGCGCCGAGCACGTTCGGACAGAGGCGGCAGGCAGCGAGCGCGGCCAGATGCTGTTCGAAATTCATGTACGATGCGATCGGTGAAGCGACTGCTCCTGATTCTCGCGCTCTTCCCATTCACGGCGCACGCCTGGACGCTGGCCGCGGATCGCCAGATCGCCTCGGCCGGCGCGAAGCTGTCGCCGCCCGACCTCTATCTCATCATCAGAGACTTCAACCGCGACTACACGCGCGGGGTCGAGAACGCGCTGGCCGAGGAGGGGCGGCACGGCGCGCTGCGCCAGCGCATCGAGAGCGAGACCGGCAGCGTCATCGCCATGCTCAAGGCCAACAAGCCGATGAGCACCGTGGCCGAGCGCCTCGGCCTGATCGCTCATCTCATCGCCGACGCGAACAATCCCTACCGCAACGACGACTTCGCCCATTACTTCGAGATGCGCCTGGGGAAGTTCCCCACGGTTTTCTACGGAGCCGAGCCGCAGTTCCGCCTCGGCTTCTTTCTCGACAGAATGATCTCCCGCACAGCCCGCTTCACTCCGCTCGTGGCCGAGGAGTACACGCGCGGGAGCTCGGCGTCGTTCGACGACCACTCCACGGCCTTCGGCGTCGCCTCCGTCTGCTACTCCCACGCCGTCACCGACACGGCCAACCTCTTCACCTACATCTGGCGGGAAGCGGGCGGCGTCGTCCTGAATGCGAACCATTGAGCGCGCCATTCTCTCCGTCTCCGACAAGAGCGGCATCGTCGACCTCGCCCGCGCCCTGAGCGCGCGCGGCGTGGAGATCCTCTCCACCGGCGGCACCGCCAAGCACCTCGCCGACGCGGGCATCGCCGTCACGCCCATCGCGGCGTGGTCGGGCGCGCCGGAGATCCTCGGCGGACGGGTGAAGACGCTCACCCCGCGTGTCTTCGGCGCGATCCTCTTCGACCGCGACAACGGCGCGCATCGCGACGACGTCGAGCGCCTCGGCATCCCGCGCATCGACCTCGTCGTCGTCAACCTCTATCCGTTCGAGTCGACGATCGCCCGCGAGGGCGTCACCGCCGACGAGGCCATCGAGCAGATCGACATCGGCGGCCCCTCGATGCTCCGCGCCGCGGCGAAGAATCACAAGCATGTCCTGCCGCTCTGCGATCCGTCGTTCTACGCCGAGTTCCTGCGCGAATTCGAGAGCGGCGCGATCTCCGACGACTTCCGCCGCCGCTGCGCCGTGGCCGTGTTCGAGAAGACGTCGCGCTACGACGCCGCCATCGCGGGGTTCCTCGGCGGGATGCACCTTCGCTATGGCGAGAACCCGCAGCAGCGCGCGACGTTCATCGGCGGCGCGTTCACGCAGCTCCAAGGAAAGGAGCTGTCGTACAACAACATCCTCGACCTCGACGCGGCCATGCGCCTGGCCTACGCCTTCCCTGAGCCGGCCGCCGCCGTCATCAAGCACACGAATCCCTGCGGGGCGGCGCGGGCCGGCTCGTACGCCGCGGCGCTGCGCGCGGCCGTCGACGCCGATCCCATCTCCGCGTACGGCGGCATCGTCGGCGCGAACCGTCCGTTCGACGAGGACGCCGCGCGCGTGATCGAGTCGCTTTTCCTGGAGGTCATCGTGGCGCCGTCGTTCACCGCGGAGGCGCGGGCGATTCTGGCGAAGAAGAAAAATTTGCGGCTCATCGAGGCGCCGCCTCCGTCGAACGACGTCGAAGTGCGCAGCGCCGCCGGCGGAATCCTGCAGCAGAGCGTCGACCGCATCGGCCCGCGCGACGCCTGGCGCGCCGTCACCGAGCGCCAGCCGAGCGAGGCCGACCTGCGCGGCCTCGAGTTCGCTTGGATCGTCTGCTCGCACGTGAAGTCAAACGCCATCGTGCTCACGGGCGAGTCGCAGACGATCGGCATCGGCGCCGGCCAGATGAGCCGCGTCGACTCCGCGAAGCTCGCCGTGATGAAGGCGACGCAGCCGACTGCCGGCGCCTTCGCCGCGTCCGACGCCTTCTTCCCCTTCCGCGACGGCCTCGACATCCTCGCCGACGCCGGCGTCCGCGCCGTCATCCAGCCCGGCGGCTCCGTCCGCGACGCCGAGGTCATCGCCGCCGCGAACGAGCGCGGGGTGGGAATGGTGTTCACGGGCGAGCGGCACTTCAGGCATTAGGTTCTTAGGTTCTTAGGTTCTTAGTTCTTAGCTCTCGCCGAAGAACGAGATCTGCCCTGTCGGCAAGAACTAAGAACCTAAGAACCTAAGAACCTAAGAACCTACCTTCGCCGCGGCACGTCCACCCGCCCCCGCACCCGGTCGTACTGCACGTGCCCGCTTCCCTTGCTCTCGACTATGAAGTCGCCGCCGACGTCGGCCACGTCGACCGAGCCGGAGCCGTCGTTGAGGAACACGCTGCCGCTCACGCGGCGCACCTCGATGCCGCCGGAGCCGTCTTGGATGCGCACGTTGCCGGTCACGTCGTCGATCGTCATCGCTCCGGAGCCGTCATGAACGGAGAGATTGCCGTGCACGTGGCGGATCGTCAGCTCGCCGCTGCCGTCGTCGACATCGAGCGCCGCGGTGTTCTCGATCGTCAGCTCGCCGGAGCCGTCGACGACGCGCAGCGGCACGTTCGCCGGCACCGAGACCTGGAAGTCGAGCTTGCGCTCGCCCCAGATCGACCACGTCGCCTCCGGCACCTCGGCCTCGATGCGGATCTCTCCGCCGCTGCGCGTGGCCCGTAGTTGGATCTTCGACAGCTCGCCGTGGGTCGGCGCGCAGGCCGTGCCGCTGGCACGCACCTCGGATGCGCCGGCGCGGCCGGCCACGCGCAGCGAACCGGCCCGGCCGACGACGACGATGTGCGTCGCGCCGGCGAGAGGCAGCGCCGCCACGCGCGGGGCGCTCTGCGCGCAGTCCCACGAGGAGGCCCAGACGGACGAAGCGGCGAGAAAGGTGGCGAGCAGAATGAGCATTCGCATGCCTCTTTTTACGCACCGCCCCTGCTGAGGTTGACAGACGCGGAAAGTTTCCTAAATTATGGGTAGGGATTTCATCCGCTCCATCACTCCTCACGCA
>JBKOUP010000462.1:0-6734 GCA_046723495.1 Acidobacteriota bacterium | reverse complement strand
TACGAGCGCTCCGCGCCGGCGACGTCGCCGCTGCGCGACTGCAGATACGCCAGGCGCGCGTAGTCGTCCCACTTGCCGGCGACGCCGATCTCGTGCTGGTAGCCGCGGCGGGCCTCGTCGTAGCGCCCGCGCTGGAAGGCGAGGTCGGCGCGCAGCTGGGCGACGCCGGGGATGTCGTCGTCGAGCAGGCGGAGATCGGCGTCGACGGCGTCGAGGCGGTGCAGCTTGAAGTTGAACTGCGCGCGCAGCAGGAGGAGATCGGTCGTCGGCCCGCCGGCCTCGGCGATCGCATCCTCGATGCCGCGCTCGGCGGCGCGGAAGTCGTTGAAGTCGGCCGTCAGCGACGCGCGCTGATAGAGGAAGCCGGCGCGGCGCACCGTGGCCGGCTTCGCCGCGAGATTCGCGTCGATCCGCTTCAGCTCGTGGTCGAAGTCGTCCGGACCGCTCTTCTTCGCCGGAAAAATCGGCAGAAGTCCGACGGTCACGACCGCCGCGGCGATCCATGCAATTCGCTTCACCATGGGTCGGCCAGGTAGGGGAACGTCTTCAGGAACGGCTTGTCGTTGTGCGTCGGATTCGGCGGCGTCTTCGGCTCGATCGGCAGCGACGCCCACACGGCCGGATTGTTCAGCGTCTCCAGCGTGCACGGCTTGCCGAAGCAGCCGGCCTTCTGGTCGAGGAAGATGGAGAGGAAGCGCGTGGCTACCTGGTCCTCGAGGCGGCGGCCGAACGGCCAGGTGCCGTTGGTGTCCATGTCGACGGCCTCGACGTTCGGGATGAAGATCTCGAACGGCTTCTTCAGCGGGATGTTGAGGTGCTTCGGGTTCCAGGAGTCGTCGGGCATGTTCAGGGTCTGGAAGAAGCACTTCTTGACGCGCGGGAACGCTTCAGTCGCGAGCGTGTAGGTCTTGTACACCGAGACGGGCGAGTTGCTGTGGTCGAAGCAGGTGCCGAGTCCGAGGGCGCTGACGGAGGGGCCGAATCCCCAGCCGAGGTGGCCGAAGCGGATCACGAAGTGGCGGGCCAGGGAGACGTTGTTCGCGCCGAGCTGGCGCTCGTCGTGGCGCTCGCTCAGCGCGGCGTCGGCGAAGGGCACACCGTCGGTGTCGACGAGCTTGTACTTGGCCAGCTCCGTGGTGTTGTCGTCCTCGCGCGTGAAGAGATTCGTGACCCAGTCCCACAGGCGGCCGAAGAGCGAGCGCGGCGGCTCGTCGGGAATCGTCGGGATCTTGTGCGAGGCCTTGAGCACGTAGCTCTCGCCCCACGAGTTGACGACGCGGTCGCGCTGCGGATTGTTCGTCACGTAGTCGAGCGGCATCTCCACGACGACGGCGTTGATGTTGCGCCCGGCCTGAGCGTCCTTGCCGCTGTAGACGAAGTGGTAGTTGCCCTTCGCGTCCTTGAGGAACTTGTTGCCCTTCCACGTGGGCGGGCCGGGCGGCTGGTTGCGCTTCGTGCCGCCCGGACGGCCCCAGTTCGGATCCTTCGGGTCGTCGTTGAAGAGCGAGTTCCCGTCGAGCTCGAGGAGCGTCTTCGGAATCTTCAGTTCGCGGTCGTCGTACGGCGCGGAGAGCTTGACCTTGTAGTACTGCGGGCCGTAGTTGATGGAGCGGAAGAAGCCGGGGAGGTCATTGAAGAAGGCGTCGTCGCGGCCGCCGATGAAGAGGTTGATGATCTTGCCGCCGGGCGAGCGGAGGACCAGGGGCTTGTTCATGACCACGGTCTGCGCGAAGTCGCCGCCGGGGAAGCCGATGAACTTCACGCGGGCCTTGTTGTCCGGCGTCGTGGTCACGCGCACCTCGGCCGGATGCAACTGCAGGTACTTGCGGCCGACGGCGTCGGTGTACTGCAGGAAGTCCTCGAGGCCGCGCATGTCGCCGTGGGCCACGCGCGGATCGGCGTGGACGCGGATGCGGTAGAGCATGTCGTGGTCGAAGACGCCCGCCTTCGGGACGGAGGCGAAGGTCAGGGCCAGGACGACGCGCTCGCCGTGGCTCTTGTCGTCGGCCGGCCAGCCGAACATGTCGTAGAGGTCGGCGGCGCTGACGGGGATGTCGGAGAAGATCGAGTTGACCGAGTTCGGATCGTTGTGGTCGGCGGCGCGCGCCAGCGGCACGACCGCGATGCAGAGGAGGAGAGAGACGATGAGAGCTCGCTTCATTCGGCCTCCGTCGGAACTGTGTTGGTCGGCAGAGAATATCGAAAATCAGCGAGGCCAGCGCGAGTTCTCCGCGGGCGGAAACTCGACGCCGCGGTAGATCTCGGCGAGGGGGACCTCGCAGCCGATCGAAGCGAGGCGGAGCAGCGCTTGCGGATCGCGAAGCTCCGACAGCCGCCACTCGGCGCCGTCACGGACGAAGTGCTCGACGCGCATCCGCTTCTGCGATACGAGAACGTACTCCTGCAGCGACTCGAGACGGCTGTAGTGCTCGAACTTGTCGTCGCGGTCATACATCTCGGTGGTGGGTGAGAGAACTTCGATGAGCACGCTCGGGTTCAGCAGCGTGTCGACGCCCTTGAAGTTCTCCAGGTGAGGTTTGCCGCAGAGCGCGGCGATGTCGGGATAGGTATACATCCCCGTGGGGCTGACCTTGACGCGCATGTCCGAGTGATACACGCGACAGGGACGGTTGCGTAGCTGATCGTGAAGTGCCCCCATCAGGTTCCAACAGATGAGATGGTGCGCATCGGCGGCGCCCGGCGACATCGCATAAATCCGGCCGTTGACGTACTCGTGCTTGGTCTCGGAGTGACGCTCCATCTCCAGGTATTCGGCCAGACTCACCACCGCGGTTTCGGTCGTCGACATCGCATCCATTATCCGCTAATGTCGTTGCCACCGCATGTCCTTCGTCCACCTCCACCTTCACACCGAATATTCACTCCTCGACGGGGCCAGCCGCCCCGAGGAACTGGCCAAACGCGTGGCCGCGCTCGGCATGCCCGCCTGCGCCATCACCGACCACGGCAACATGTTCGGCGCCGTCGAGTTCTACAACGCCATGAAGGGCGCGGGCGTGAAGCCGATCATCGGCTGCGAGATGTACGTCGCCTATGGCTCACGCTTCGACAAGACGTCGGTTGAGGACCAGCAGGCCGACGCAGGCTCGAACAACCACCTCATCGTCCTGGCCGCCAACGAGACCGGATACAAGAACCTCGTCAAGCTCGTCTCCGCCGGCTACACCGAGGGCTTCTACTACAAGCCGCGCATCGACAAGGAGCTCCTGCGCGCGCACAGCGAAGGGCTCATTGTCCTCTCCTCGTGCTTGAAGGGCGAAGTCACGCAGAACCTCGCCGCCGGCAACTACCAGCGCGCCAAGGACGCCGCGCTGCAGTACCGGGAGATCCTCGGCCCCGACAACTTCTTCCTGGAGATCCAGGACCACGGCATCCCCGACCAGCAGAAGATCATCCCGATGATGGCCCGCCTCGGCGAGGAGGTCGGGCTGCGCCTCGTGGCCACGAACGACTCGCACTACCTCAACAAAGAGGATGCCTTCGCCCACGAGGTCCTGCTCTGCATCGGCACCGGCAAGACCCTCGGCGACGAGAAGCGGATGAAGTTCTACTCCGACGACTTCTACGTCAAAGGCGCCGACGAGATGCGCCGCCTCTTCGCGCAGTACCCCGGGGCCGTCGACAACACCATGCGCATCGCCGAGCGCATCCACACCTCGCTCGACGTCACCGGCCACCACCTCCCGAACTTTCCGGTGCCGAAGGGGAAGGACCTGGCGTCGTACTTCGAGGAAGTCGTGCGCGACGGCCTGAAGCGCCGCATGGCGCGCGACGTCCCGCGCAAGCACGAGCCGCAGGAGTACCGCGACCGTCTCGAGAGCGAGATCGAGATCATCAAGACGATGGGCTTCCCCGGCTACTTCCTCGTCGTGTGGGACTTCATCAAATACGCGAAGGACCACGGCATCCCCGTCGGCCCGGGCCGCGGCTCCGCGGCGGGCTCGCTCGTGGCGTATTCGATGGGCATCACCGACGTCGATCCGCTCCAGTACGACCTCCTCTTCGAGCGCTTCCTCAACCCCGAGCGCATCGACATGCCCGACATCGACATCGACTTCTGCATGAACCGGCGCGGCGAAGTGATCGAGTACGTCCGCGACAAGTACGGCGAGGACAAGGTCGCCCAGATCATCACCTTCGGGACGATGGCGGCGAAGTCGGTGGTGCGCGACGTCGGCCGCGTCCTCGGCCTGCCGTACGGCCTCGTCGACAAAGTGGCGAAGACGATTCCCGCCGGCCCCGACGTCACGCTGCCGGTGGCGGCGCAGGAGTCGCCCGCGCTCGCCGACGCCATCAAGAACGACAGCGAGGTCGCGCGCGTCGTCGAGATCGGCTCGAAGCTCGAAGGGCTCTCCCGCCACGCCGGCATGCACGCCGCCGGCGTCGTCATCACCCCCGAGCCGGTGACGAACTACGTGCCGCTCTACCGCACGAACCGCGATGAGATCGTGACCCAGTTCGACATGCGCGTGGTCGAGAAGATGGGCCTCCTGAAGATGGACTTCCTCGGCCTGCGCACGCTGACGGTGATCGACGACGCCATCAAATCGGCCGCGGCGGAGACGGGGAAGCACATCGACATCGACACCATCCCGCTCGACGATCCCGACGTCTTCCGCCTCTTCCAGGAAGGGCGGACGAAGGGCGTGTTCCAGTTCGAGTCGGGCGGCATGGTCGACGTGCTGCGCAAGTCGCGGCCGACGCGCTTCGAGGACCTGGCCGCGCTCAACGCGCTCTACCGCCCCGGCGCGCTCGACGCCGGCATGGTCGACGAGTTCGTCAAGCGCAAGAACGGACAGTCGAAGCCGAAGTACCTCGTGCCGGTGATGAAGGAGATCCTCGAGGAGACGTACGGCGTCATCGTCTATCAAGAGCAGGTCATGCAGATCGCCCAGCGCGTGGCCGGCTACACGCTCGGCCAGGCCGACCTGCTGCGCAAGGCCATGGGGAAGAAGATCGCCTCGATGATGGCCGCGGAGCGCGACAAGTTCGTGAAGGGCGCGCTGGCGAATGGCTACGAACAGAAGAAAGCGAACGAGGTGTTCGACTACATCGAGCCCTTCGCGCGCTACGGCTTCAACAAGTCGCATTCGGTCGCGTACGCGCTCGTTGCGTACCAGACGGCGTGGCTGAAGGTGCACTATCCGCGGCATTTCATGGCCGCGCTGATGACCTCGGAGATGGACCGCACCGACGCGGTGGTGAAGTTCATCAACGAGGCCGCGCAGATGGGGATCAAGATCCTGCCGCCGGACATCAACGAGTCGAACTACGCCTTCACCGTGGTCGGCCCGAACATCCGCTTCGGCCTCGGCGCGGTGAAGGGCGTCGGGCAGGGCGCCATCGAGTCGATCCTCGAGGCGCGGCGCCGCGTGGGCCGCTTCAAGTCGCTGCTCGCGTTCTGCGAGCACGTCGACCTGCGCGCCTGCAACAAGAAGGTGATCGAGGCGCTGATCAAGTCGGGGTCGTTCGATTTCCTCGGCGTCTCGCGCCGGGCCATGTTCGAGACCATCGACAGGACCGCCGAAACCGCGCAGCGCGCCAAAGACGAGAAGGAACGCGGCCAGTCGTCGCTCTTCGGCGGTCCCGGCGGAGGGCAGCCACTCATGCCTGTCCCTCCGATTGCGAAGCTCCCCGAATGGCCCGACGAAGAAAAACTTCGCCACGAAAAAGAAACGCTCGGCTTCTACATCACCGGCCATCCGCTGAACAAATACGCCGAGGAGCTGAAGCTCTTCGCCAACGGCGAGAACACGGAGACGCTCTACCGCTACGTCGACGAGACCGTGAACAACGGCGGGATCATCTCGCAGATCAAACGCTCGAAGATCAAGAAAGGGCCGAACGAGGGGAAGATCATGGCCAAGTTCGTCCTCGACGATCAGTTCGGCTCGGTCGACGTGGTGGTCTTCTCCGACCTCTACGCGAAGTACGCGAAGTGGCTGGAGAACGGCGTGGCCGTGCTGGTCACGGCGAGCGTGAAGGACACGGGCGGCGTGGCCGCGGGGCGGAGCGCGTCGCTGCAGTCGGCCGAGCAGAACGCGCAGCACATCGACGACGAGTACGGCGGACACCCGGAGGCCGCGCGGGCAAGGATCTCTGCGTACGACGTGACCGTCGACGACGCCGAGGACGACCGCGATCCGAAGGAGATCGAGCGCGAGAAGTACGGCGACCGCGACGACAACTTCGCGCTCTTCGGGACCCCCGAGCCCGAGCCGGAGGCAGCGCCCGAGCCGGAGCCCGAGCCCGGCTTCGCCTCCCACGCGGCTTCCTTCCACGAGACTCCCATCACGCCGGAGCTCAACGCGCTGGAGATCGTCCCGCTCGAAGGCATCAAAGAGAAGAAGGTGAAGGAGATCGCCCTCGAGGTCCGCTACGCCGACATGACCGAGGATCGCGTGAAGCGGATGCGCGAGATCCTCGAGGACCACGCCGGCGAGGTCCCGGTGAGCATCACCATCGTCGACGTTCCCGACAGCGCCGGCGGCGCGCCGGTGCGCATGAAGATCAACCAGCACTTCCGCGTGCAGCCCGGCCCGGAGCTGAGCACGGCCCTCGATTCGCTCGAGGCCAAGGCGCAGTACCTGTTCGAGAGGAGCAACCATGCCGCGTGAGCAGTCGTACGCAAACCATGCCCGCTATTACCCGCTCTTTCACTTCGTGGTGGTGCCGCTGCTGGTGCTGAACGCCATCGCCGCGCTGGTCTACGC
>JBKOUP010000298.1:0-4922 GCA_046723495.1 Acidobacteriota bacterium | reverse complement strand
TACCAGCCCTCGCCGAAGCGGATCATCGCCCCCATCGGGACGACGGAGGTCTCGAAGAAGGCGACGCGCGCGATCTGGGCGAGGCGCGTGCGCGGGAAGGTGAAGGTGCGCGCGTGGGGCTGGAACGTGAGCCAATCGACGAGGTAGTAGTTGCCGGCGACGTAGGCCTCCGGCGGAATCTCGCGCTCGCTGCTGAAGAAGCGCGTGTCGTAGCCGGCGAGCTCATGGCTGGCGTGGAAGTGAAGGTTGTCGGTGAGGTAGAGCGCCGGCCCGGCGCGCGGCACGTGCGAGCGAATCCAGCGCATCGCCGCGATCGGCGGCGAGAGCTGATGGCGGACGAGATAGAGCGCCGGGCGCGTCCAGCCGATCATCGGGAGAACGACGAGCGCGGCGGCGACGGCGACGAGCGCGCTCTGCGCGGTGCGATTCGGAACGATGCGCGCCACGACGTCGATGCCGTACGCGCCCAGCGCGGAGTAGAGGATCACGTAGGCGACGCCGTAGCGCGTCACGGCGGAGGTGTCGAGCATCATCCAGCTGGCGGCGGCGAGCGGCACGAACATCGCCAGCACGATGCCGGCGTTCACGCGCCGCCGGACGACGCCCTCGGCGACGCCGATCGCCGCCAGCAGAAGGAGCGCCATTCCCGCCCGCCCGCCGCGATGCGCATGGACGAAGTACTCGGGCGCGAGCTGCCGCAGCGGCGGGCGCAGGGCGTTGTGGAACGAGTCGGTGCCACCGATGTGGCTGGCCATCTGCGCGATCATGTGCACGTATCCCCACGGCGGGTCCTCCGTCGCCCACGCGGCGCCGGCGTAGCTGGCGACGACGACGGCGGCGAAGAGCGCGCAGCCGATGACGATCGTCCGCCGCTGCCGCTGCGCGATCGCGCCAACGATCGCCGGCACCGCGGCGATGACGACGTGCACCGGCCGGATGCCGCCGGCGATGCCGGCCACGACCATGCCGGCGATCCACGCGCGCGGATCGCGCGCGCCGGCGAGAAGAAGCGCCGAGGCGATGACGACGGCACAGAGCGCGGGGACGTCGCTGAGCGCAGTGCCGCCGTAGTACCAGACGGTCGGAAGGAAGACGGTGATGATGGCGCCGGCCACGGCGACGCGGAAGCGGAAGCGCAGCTCGCGCAGGAGAAAGAACGTGGCCGGGAAAAGCAGCAGCGAGGCGATCGACGCGACCGCCTGCAGGGAGTGGAAGTCGTCGGGAACGACGAAGCGCACGAGCTTGGCGAAGAGGATGAAGAGCGGATAGCCGGGCGCGTGGGGATGCTCGGCGACGACGTCGTACGCGCGCACGCCGCCGGCGAAGAGGGACTCGTCCCAGTCGAGCGCCGACTTGGCAAGCGCGTAGCGGCGGCTGACGGCCACGACGGCGAAGAGCGCGCCGAGCAGCACTTTCTGCCCGCGAGAGAGCGCGGGCGGAGGAGTGGTCAGCTCGCGGAAGTAGGCATGCACGCTGCCCGTCGACTATAACTCGGCGGATGGACCCGCAGACACTCGTCCCGCGGCGCGATCGCGGCCTGATCCGCCACGCCGCCACGGTCTACGGCGCGTCGGCCGAGGGAATCCCGCTTACCGTGTACCTTCCCGACTCCGGCAGCGCCGAGCTCCTCATCCTCGCTGCGATCCACGGCGACGAGGCGGAGACGACCGTCGTCGTGTCGGAGGCCCTTCGCTGCCTTCCGGGCGGCGCGCTGCGCGCCGCCGTCATCCTCTGCGGCAACCCCGACGGCCTGCGGCGCGGCACGCGCGGCAACGCCCGCGGCGTCGACCTGAACCGCAATTTCCCGACGTCGAACTGGAGCCCCGAGCCGGTTTTTTACAAGAGCCGCGCGAACGACGCGCGCGACATCGCCTTGAGCCCCGGATCGCACGCCGCGTCGGAGCCGGAGACGGCGGCGCTGCTCTCGCTGCTCGATCGCTTGCAGCCGCGCGCGGTGATCAGCCTCCACTCCGCGCTCGCCTGCGTCGACGACGCCGGCGCCTCCCCCCTCGGCCGGCGCCTCGCGGACCGCTGCGCGCTGCCGTTCCTCACCGAGATCGGCTACCCGACGCCGGGGTCGATGGGGACGTGGGCGTCGGAGCGCGGGCTGACTCTCGTGACGCTCGAGCTCGAAGACGCGTCTCTCTACACGCTCAAGGACCGGCACGTGCCGGTCATGCTCGACCTGATGCGATGCACATTCTGATCACCGATTCAGGAGTCGGCGGGCTCTCGGTCGTCGCCTACGCGGAGCGCTTCGTGCGCACGCAAGGATTCACCGAGCCGGTCCGGCTGACGTTCGCCAACGCCGCGCCCGCGAACGACTACGGCTACAACTCGATGCCGTCGCGCGCGGCGAAGATCGAGACGTTCGAGCGGTTTCTCCGCGACGTCACGCAGCGCTTCGCGCCGGACATGATCTACGTCGCCTGCAACACGCTCTCGGTGCTGCTGCCGGATGTCTCGATTCCGGCGAAAGGGATCATCGAGACGGCTGTCGACCTTCTCGTGAAGGAGCTCGATCCGGCGTCGACGGCGATCATCTTCGGCACGCAGACGACGATCGACGCCGGCACGTATCCGCGCCTGCTGGAGGCCCGCGGCATCGAGGCCTCGCGCATCGTCAGCCAGGCCTGCCCCGGATTGGCCGATACGATCTCCGAGGATCGCGTGGGGACGAAGGCGGAGTCGGAGATCCGGCGCTGCGTGGCCGCGGCCCTGGCAAAACTGCCGCGGCCCGACGCAACGATCGTGGCCTGCCTGGCCTGCACGCACTACGGCTATCGCAAGGACTTCTTCGCCGCCGCCCTCGGCGACGCTGCGACGGTCATCAATCCGAACGAGAGCGCCGTCGGCGACCTCTTCGACCACGCCGGCAGCGTTCACGACGTCGAAGTCGAGTTCGTGACGCGCTACGCGATTCCGCAGACGACGATCGAGACGCTGACGTGGCTCCTGAGCGAAATCTCGCCGCGCACCGTAGCCGCGCTGCGCAACTTCATTTTCTAGGAACGCTCTAAGGCAGAATCGCGAACGCCCGCGCCGGAAAGCCGAAGCCGTGCTCGACCTTCGGCCACGTCACGACGATGACGGCGCCGGCCGGCGGCACCTTGTCGAGGTTGGCCATGGCCTCGATCTGGAAGTGGTTCTGCTTCAGGATCCACGTCTCCGACTCCATCGACTCCGTCGTGTCGGTGTCGAGCGACTCGTGGCCGATGGCCGTCACCTTGCGCTCGTCGAAGAGGAACTTGATCGCGGCGAGCGACCAGGCCGGGAACGGAGATCGCTTGAAGCGCTCCGGATTGCTCGTCCAGTCCTTGCTCATGTCCGTGCGCAGCGCCGCGAACGCGCCGGCGGGGACGCGGCCGTGCTTCGCCTCCCACGCCTTGACGTCGTCGACGCTCAGAGCGTGGTTCGGATCTTTCGCCAGCAGCGGCGTGACGTCGAAGACGACCAGCGGCAGGATCATCTGCTTGAGCGGGATCTCGTCCATGGTCATCCCGTCGCTGCGGAAGTGCGCCGGCGGATCGACGTGCGTGCCGTACTGCCCGACCATCGAGTAGAAGGTCGTGCGGAAGCCGTGCTGCTCGATCGTGTACGGCCGATGGGTCTTCGCATCGCAGGCCGCGCTCATCGTGGCCTGCCCGAAGCCGCTCCACACCGGCGTGGTCGGGCTGAAGCTGTGGGTGAGGTCGACGAGCTCTTTGCTCTGGATGATCTTCAGCGCCTCGGCGAGCGTGTCGGCCGCGCGCGCGGGCACGACGGCGAAGCAGAGGGCGAGGGCGAGGAGAGCGCGGCGCGAGAGATCGCTCTTCTTCATGCGCGAAGCTCCACCGAGTCGCACGAGAGCACGAGCTCCCCGACGGCGACGTCGTTGCCGACGGCGTCGAGAAAGTCGGCGTCATGCTTGACGATGCGCGCCCCGGTGAGCGTCAGGCGCACAGCGGCGGTTTGCAGCTCGATCGTCACGCTGCGCTTGCGCCGCTGCTTCAGCCAGTCGCGCAGCATCGTCGCGCCGATGAGCCCGCGCTTGAGCGTCACGTCGGACGACTTGTTCAGCCCTTTGATCTTGGCGACGGAGCTGACGGAGGCGAACCCGCCGACGACGGCGTCGCCGAGGATCACGCGGAAGTTGAAGTTGCGATAGGGGTCGAGGCGGCGAGGCATGGTGTTGCTTCTACCATGCTAGTGTGCCCTCCGTGAAGACGGGCGGCGCGGACGATTTCGACTTTCTGATCGGCGACTGGTCCGTCCATCACCGCCGTCTCGCGCGGCGCCTCGCCGGCGACACGCGCTGGATCGAGTTCACCGGCCCTGCTTCCGTGCGCAAATTCCTGAACGGCTTCGGCAACATGGACGAGATCCGGATCGATCTGCCGGAAGGCGCCTACATCGGCGCGACCGTTCGCCTCTACAACCCGCGCACCGGCGACTGGTCGATTTACTGGATGGACAGCCGCGACCCGAAGATGGACCCGCCGATGGTCGGCCGCTTCGAGGACGGCTGCGGCCTGTTCTTCGGCGACGACACCGTCGACGGGAAACCGATCCGCGTGCGCTTCGTCTGGACGCCACTGTCGGCGACGGAGTGCCGCTGGGAGCAGGCCTTCTCGATCGACGGCGGCACGACCTGGGAGACGAACTGGATCATGAGCTTCACGCGCGATGAAGCAGCCGCGCGACGCGCGAAGTTTCAGGAAGTACACTCTTGTACGAGGCTCAACGATTGGGACAGGCGGTTGAGCAGCTGACGGCGGTGACATTCGACGATCTGTTGCGGGTCGCGAATCCGTTCACGACCGAGGAGTGCGGCTTTGACCTTCGCGAGTCGAGGTTCATTTCATCGGCGGCTCTCGTCCAACTCGCCGCAGCGTCCTACGGCCTCGCGGCACGAGGGTCCGTCCCGACGATCCGGGTTGAGC